>NZ_JAASUA010000004.1:0-227776 GCF_014322845.1 Listeria immobilis
AAGTGGCTAAACGCGGCGGACTGTAAATCCGCTCCTTCGGGTTCGGTGGTTCGAATCCACTCCCCTCCACCATTTTAGGGGCATAGTTTAAAGGTAGAACTGAGGTCTCCAAAACCTCCAGTGTGGGTTCGATTCCTACTGCCCCTGCCATATAATAAAATAACGGCGGATGTGGCGAAGTGGTTAACGCACCTGATTGTGGTTCAGGCATTCGTGGGTTCGATTCCCATCATCCGCCCTTTAAAGTTTTTTGTCCATTATAATTGTTGGGCCATAGCCAAGCGGTAAGGCAACGGACTTTGACTCCGTCATGCGTTGGTTCGAATCCAGCTGGCCCAGTTGATGCGGAAGTAGTTCAGTGGTAGAACATCACCTTGCCAAGGTGGGGGTCGCGGGTTCGAACCCCGTCTTCCGCTTTTTAATTTAACATTGTATGGCGCCATAGCCAAGTGGTAAGGCAGAGGTCTGCAAAACCTTTATCACCGGTTCAAATCCGGTTGGCGCCTCCATTTGTATATTTCTTGTTTTAAAGTTATAATTTTATATATTGTTACGCCGGCGTGGCGGAATTGGCAGACGCGCTGGACTCAAAATCCTGTGCCCGCAAGGGCGTGCCGGTTCGACCCCGGCCGCCGGTATACTAAAAACCCCAACATTTGTTAAAGTGTTGGGGTTTTTGATTTGCAGAAAAACAATAATACATAAATACAAATAGTAAGAAATTGGCTTTTTGCATTTATAAAATGAACATAGCAATGATTGTTGAAATTTAGTAACGAAAACTACAACAACATGTATTTATCAGAAAGTAAGAACAAACAGAAGAAGGCAGTGCGCAATTATAAGATACAAAGAATCTTTAATAAAGTATTAAAAAGTAAATGTGTGAGCAATTTTTTTAATAGTTAAGTCGTGAAGTTTCTTTTCTAATAAAGTGCAATCAAAGGGTGTTAGTTGCTGATGAAAAAAGATAAAGACTTCATTCATATTATATGCAGAAATAGCATTTGAAAGAAGTAAATCATATTCATCTAGCTGTGAAGGGTTAGAAAAATTAGAGAAGCTGCAATTATACCCAAATTCCTTAATTTGACCAATAAGCCTATTATCTAGAGCATCTATATCTGTATCTATCAAAATAGAAATTTCAGGTAGATATTTTTTGAAAGATAATGTTGTTGCTAAAATTTTAGATAGTCGCTCCGTCCAAAATGCTTCTTTCTTATACAGTAGGGGGTGTTTATTCCTTGCCTTTTCAGTAATATGAAAAATTAATTGTTTTAAATATAAATTGGTTTTATGCTGTTTTTTTGAGAAAGGAAAGAAATTATTTTTGTCTCCTTCAAAGTAAAATAAAATAAAAAAGGTACGAATAACATCCATTTTAAATGATGGATTGTTTATTTTTAAGTAATCGGATGGAGTTAAATATTGTTTTAGTATTTGTATTATGAATACTAATATTTCATAGGATATATGATTTTGATGTTGATAAAAATGATACATTTCATTTGTTACGGAAGGGTCATTACTCACAAAAGATGGTATTTCAAGGAGAGCTAAAATATAGGAGTTTTCAAATTTAGAAATAGAGGGGAGTCTTTGTGACTTGTTGAGCGATTCGAAAGAGCTCAAAATCTTAGTAAGTGGACTATTCATATTTTGAGTAATTATGTGAGAGACGAAATAGTTCATTTTACGTCTTGTCATAATAATTGCAATATCATATAAGATGCTCTCTTTCATTACCGAAGCCTGATAAGAAAGTAAGAAGGGTGTTTTTTTTTGTACTAAATCTAATAGTTCCTGGCGAGGTAGATTTACAAAGGGCCATTCTATTCCGCGATAAATGGACCAAAAAAAACACTTATATATATAGCGAATTTGTTCCTCAGCTCCACATAATCGAACTGGAGAAAGCAAAATCTGGATATTATATGATTCTAAAAAAAGATTGAGTTTTTTTATCTTTCTATAAAGTAAAACTGTGCTACAATGGCATGCCTCCGCTAGTTCAGAAATGGATAATGTCCCCTTTAAAAAGAGTTGTGACAAGATAGTAGCTGGAATAGATGTTTTGGCTAGATCTTTGTAAAAAAAAAGTAAATCGATATTTAAATTGTTTTTTATAAAAATTTGATTGGAATTACTAAAAAGTATATTGCTGTTATATTTTGGATAATGATAGTCATTGATCTCTTGGATATATGAAAATAAAGTAGGCTTACTTACATGAATGTTACTTAATAATTCATCAATAGTTATGCTCCCTTGTGTCACACAATGATAGAATATCGTTAATAGCCGTTGTTCTTTATCATCTAATAAATCAATAAAATTCAAAAATAGTACCGCCTTTTCATCGGGAATTTGCTTATTTAATTAGTATACGTACAAGTAGGAAATTTGTCTAAAATTTGACTTCATAAATATTATTTTAAAAAATAAAAGAAATAATTAATAATGAAGAGAAAAAAGATGAAATTAATCCGTTTTCAAGCGGAATATTGTTATTTTATTTGTTAAAAATCAAAAAATTCGTTTCTTCTTTTAAAGATTAAAATATATTATTCTAGGTTAGTAGTCAAGCAAGTGAGAGATTTTACGTAAAAAAGGAGAATATTTGATGATGTAATTGATGAAAAAATGGTCTATTATAATACTGTTTTGGAAAAAAGTAATTGTAAGAGGAAAACATTATTTTAAAAATTTTAAGAAGTGAAAAGGTGCATCAAATAACGGACAGAGAGTATTTTCAGTAGGGAAAACTTGATTAATTTAAAGTTTTTGTTTGTTACGGAAAAGTGACGGAAAATCTTAGCTGGACGTAAAATACGTTTATTTCCCACTATAATTGACACTTGAATTTACAGATAATACTAGTAGAAGTTAAATAAAAAAAAAGAAGGTATAGCAATGAGGTATTTGGAATTCCATGAGTGTCTAAAAAAAGATTCGATTATGTACTCTTATCTTGCAAGCAAATTCCGCAGACGAAATAAAAAAATTCCTGCTGGAGAAGTTGTTCTTGTTAGTAAAAAACATGTAGCCATTGTTGAAAAAGGGGTTTTCGTTAAAGAAAGTGTAGAGCAACGAAAGTTTTTCACGAGAAGTTACTTTCAAGAAACTATCGTTGTTCCTACTACGCAGACTATTCGGCTTAAAGCGCTTGAGGAGTCAGTGATATCATTTATTGAGGCAGATATAGTGTTTGAAAAATTAGAAGAAGAAAAACTGCTGTCTAATTTATTCTTACAAGTTGCTGAAAAATTAGAAGCCGATCTTGAACGTCAAGAAATGCTGGCAGTCGAGTTTCCTGAAAATAGGATTATTGAAACGCTATATTTTATTTCTATTTCTTACTCATCTAAAAATCTAAATCTAGAGTTGCCACACTGGCTGCGAATAAAGATTTTAGCAAAATTTGCGAATTGTTCTGTTTCTACTACTTCTTCTATTGTTCATGATCTGCATAAAGAAGGGATAATCGATATTAAAGCGTCCCCTTGGCAATTAAATGAAAAAGCATTGAAATTCAAGCCAGCTTAATTCTAAATATAAATAAATGATAATTGTTTTTATTTAGAATTTTAAATAAATTAAACCAAACATCTTTAGAAACAAAGAAGTTAAATTATCTGGATGTTTATGTTCCTTACCAAAAGGCCAGTTCCGTCATTTAGTAATTAATGCAACTAGATATACATAGAATAAAGCTTGATTATAGGAAGTAAAAAAGGAATTTTGCCAGTAGTGTTATTTTAAATGAAATATTTTTAGCAGTATGACGTAAATTCAATTAAAAAAGTATGGGGAGATAATAATGAAGATAAAAAAACAAATGATAATTGCAACAGTAATAGCGCTAATACTACAGTTTATTGTCCCACTAACAGGAACCGCAGAACAAGGATTAATGCCTTCAAGTGCAGATAAAGCTACTGTAGGGGAGCAAAAAAGTAATTCTGCTGAGGAAACTACAAAAGATAGTTCAAATGAAGCAGTGGAAGCGTCAATATCGCCTAAGAAAGAAATAGTAACCGAAGAAAAACAGTTATTGAATAGAGAAAATACAAGAGCCAATTTAAAGGGGATGGAAGAAACATCATCTCAGGCTAGTTTTAATAATCAATCACTCGTTGGCGATAATTCCGAGGCTTATAAATGGGAAAACTTTATTGGTGCAGAGAGATTTAGTAATAATTTATCCTTAGAAGCACATTTCAATCCACGTCCTATAGAAGGTAAGAAAATTACGATTGCACTTTCCAAGGAGTTTGAATATAGTTCTTTGCCAGGGTTTAAAAAGAGTGGGGGAAAACTGGTTTTTGATCGCACATCGCTTTCAAGTCAATTTGCTTCTGTAATAACTAATGCAACGATTGAATACCCACAAATATATGGAAAAAATATGACAACCTCTGGAATTGTCACATATGAATTAGCTAATACTGTTTCTACAGTGAATATGACAATTAACCTTGGTGTCAACAATCGTTTTGTTATTAATGAAAGTGGAAGAGACTACATGACTCCTATTGAAGTGAGTTATTCAGAAGCGGGAAATGAAAATTTCTATCAAGAATCATTTGAAAAAATCACTTTATCACCAGGAGCAACGATTATTCCGCGATTCTTTGCAAAGTTTTCACAAAAATATAAGCAAGTATCTCGTGATGAAACGGGAATATTTTCGACAGGTACTTTTTATTTTATGACAACGGGCGGGCAAGGTATTGAGAACGTTGGTGCTTACCTTGACTCCTATTCTTATGAAGTGAAGTACGATAAGCGTTTAGATCTAAAGGCGGCCGTTTTCCAGCATGCTGATTCTGTTTTAATTCAAGAATTACCAGAAAAAGAAGATAGCGATTATAAGTATGCGCGTATATCTGCCAAACAAATATTAGCTGCAGGTGAAGTTTACTATAAAGTAGCGTTTGCAGACGGTGTTAATCCAAGTGAAATGGAAGCCGGAACAAAGCTACATGTTGCAACAACAGGAAAGCAAACCTATAAAGCGAATAATCGAGAAGAAGTAGTTAATGGCTCACTTATTTCGCAAGTAGAGGTTGGTGCTGAGATTACTAAAGAATTTGAAAATAAATTAGTAGCATCAGATTCTACTCGTCAATTTCCAATAAATGAAGGATCGGATTACGCTTATTTAGGCAGATTTAACATAGAAAATAAACAACTTCAAGCAGTAACTAATCAAAAATTTAAAGCAAGTTTTGACACGGATAACCTGAAAGTTCAAGCAATGCGTATTGCTACTATTGGTAAAAACACGAAAAATATTAAATTAACAACTACGACAGGGCGAGTCGTGAATGTTCCAGATAACAGTTCCGCATTAAGTATAGATCAAATTGTTGACCTAGCTAACTATGAACAAGCGTCAGGTGAATTTCTCGCCACAGTTGAATGGACAGATGATGTTCCTGCAAATTATGCAGGTGTAAGTAGTGAATATTTTGGAGTAGGTGGACTACAGATTTATGGGAATTTAAAGTCTTCTGTTAAGGTTGGCGATATCATTAACAATGAGCTAAGTTATGGAGATGCTGATACATTTGCAACAGCAGCAGAAAAAACAAACCTATCCATAAAAGTCATTGGTAATGCAAGCTTTGCGGGTCTCGTGAGAAGCTCAGAAACGAATTTATTTGGTGGAGAAAGAGCAAGTATATTTAATTCCATTAATGTAAAAGGTGATGGCAGTGATGGGATGGTTTCAGCATTTAAAGGGATTAATATATATGCACGTGAAGATGGTGGGATAACCATTACACCAGATGACTTTTTGGCAGTGGACAGTATAGGTAAAGCATTTTCAGTCAAAGATGGGAATGTGACTGTTACAGAAACAATTGATAATACAGGTGCAAAAGTTTATCAGTTTTCTATCCCTGATTATGAGGTAAACCCAGCAATGACTGCTAAAAAAAGAACGGAAGATATTAAAATAGGGATTTATGCTTCTAAAACAAGTCCGACTAAAACGCATTCTTTAGCGAATTTAGTATATATGGAACCAATGGATAAGAACGTGGCTATTCGATCTACAAGTAAATTAATGGGTGTAGATAAGAACAAATATGGACTGGGAGAAAGAGCGCTAACAGATAACATTTTTACAGCATTACCGTCTGCAAGTTTGATTATTCAAGCAAACATTGATTTTAATGTTACGACAGCAGCGAATTTAGATGGGGGTCCATTTATCAATTATGATGGGACACCAAACACGATTATAGATTTAAATCCTGTTAGTCAATCGCAGTATGGGCTTAAAATTTTAAATTCATCTGGAAAAATAGTGGATGGCTATCAAACAATTATACCTATCCCTAAAAGAAATGAGACCACAGATCCGTCTTATCAATTGCAAAGTGAAAAATTTGGTTGGACAGTGAATTTAACAGAGCCTTTAGATTTATCTTCCAATAAGTATAACTATACGGTACTATATGCAACTAAATATGAATTGCAGTTCAATTCTTCAAATTGGAAAAAGTGGGATGAAATTGACGATAAAACAGAAATTCGAGCTGTTTATATTCAAACAAAAGATAAAATTAATTCGGTTGAAAAAGCAACAGTAGATAATCCCGGTGAGGACTTAATTGCTTTTAATATTGATATGGATAAGAAAACTGCAGATGAGGATGCAGGAAATGTAAATATTTATAAAGCGCTGGTTCGTAGGTCGCTAGATAGTATTGTTACAAATGTTCCGAGTGAAGCAGTTGCCATTCGATTACAAACTGGAGTAATCAAAGGACAAATTTTTCAAGATAAAAATAGAGATGGAATGCTGGATACTGACGAAGCTGGTTTAAATGGAGTAAAGGTTACTGCCTATGAAAGTGGAACAAAAAATATAGTTGCTTCTGCGACAACGAAATCAATTAATGGAAAAGCTGGTAGCTATAATTTTGCCGGCTTGGAGAAAGAAAAACGGATAGATATTGTGATAACAAATCCTATAAATGATGATAGTGAACGTTTTGTTGCGACCGATCAAGTCACAATTTCTGCAGATCAAAAAGAAGCGAAAATTAGTGAAGTTGAGCCAAGTTCGAAAAGCGCCATTAATATCAATGTAGGGATGATGACTCCGACAAAAATAAGTTACGATGCTCAAGGAGGAACGGGGCTTGGCACGGTTGAAGTATTTAAGTACCTTGGAGACGAAATTTCAACAGAACAAATTTTAAGCAAAGCAGGGTATACATTTTCGGGATGGTATACAGCAAAAACAGATGGCGAAAAAGTGGAATTTCCATATATAGTTGGAAAGCTTGATACGGTATTATATGCACATTATATTGGAATTCCTGAAACAATCACTTTTGATGTAATGGGCGGGGATGCAGCGAGTAAACCAGCTGATATAACTCTTCCAACAGGAGATAAAGTAGAATTAGATAAAATTAATGAACCGACTTGGCCAGGTTATGCTTTTACAGGCTGGTATAATGGAACAACTAAAATGCCTGATACCTTCACTATGCCGATTGGTGGTTTAAACTTAAAGGCTCATTGGAAAGCATTAGATCAAACAATCACTTTTGATGTCAATGAAGGCGAAGAAGCAAGTAAACCAAGTAATATTGTCGCGCCAACAGACAGTCAGCTGAATTTAAGTACAGTAGCTGACCCAGTTAGAGCGGGTTATGAGTTTTTAGGTTGGTATCAAGGAGAGAATAAAATCTCTGGAATTATCACTGTTCCAGCCGGTGGACTTTCACTAAAAGCAAAATGGAAAGCGCTGGATCAAACAATTACATTCGATGTTAATGAAGGAGACTTAGCATCCCAGCCAGCTAGCATTACACTACCAACTGATAGCGAGATAGATTTTAGCAAAATTCCAGATCCTATTTATTCAGGATATCAATTTGTTGGCTGGAAGAGTAAAAAAGATGGGAAATTTGTAACTGGAAAAATCAACATGCCAGCAGGAGGTTTAGATTTACAAGCAGTATGGTCGGCCTCTGAACAAATTATTTCCTTTGATACAAAAGGTGGCACAAGTGTTTCACCAATTGTCGCACCAACAGATTCAAAAGTGGATCTCGATAAAGCGATAACATCACGAAAAGGATATGAATTTTTAGGTTGGTTTGATGAAAAAGATAATCAAAAAAGTGGAACGATTGCAATACCAGTTGGTGGTTTGAAATTAGCAGCCAAATGGAAAGCACTGGATCAAACTATCACTTTTGATGTAAATGGCGGAGATGATGCGAGCAAACCAGCAGATATTATAGCTCCAACAGATAGTAGCGTTGACTTAAGTACAACAGCTGAGCCTACTCGTTCAGGCTACAAGTTTTTAGGTTGGTATATTGGAGATGAACCAATTTCTAATAAAATAAATATGCCAGCAGGTGGCGCGAAACTTGTTGCACACTGGAAGGCACTCAAACAAACAATTACTTTCGATGTAAATGGTGGAGACTTATCTACGCAACCAGTTGATTTAGTCGCAGTAACAGATAGCGAAGTAAACTTGGATACTATCGCTAAACCAACTCGTGTAGGATATACATTTGAAGGCTGGTACAATGAAAATGGAAAAGTTAGCAACTCGTTTAACATGCCAGTTGGAGGTATGAAACTTATCGCAAAATGGTCAAGGGATAGTTGGCGAATTAAGGCGACAAATATTCAGTTCAAACTAAGTGAAGTAAAAGAAGCTAAATCAGCGAATATGCTAGAAAATCTTATTCGCCAAAAAGCAAACCCAACTGTTGTTAGTGAAAAAAGCGGACAAATTATTGATGATAACACAAGTATCTTGATGGATAACAGTGCTGTAAAAGCAAAAGCTGGAAAATATCAAGTATTACTAAGTTATGAAAAAGAATTGCTTGCGGAAAACGAAGATTCGTCTAAGTTATTAGTAGCTAAAACTGGATTATCTACAGTTAAAGTGAAATTAAATGGTGTAGTGCAAGTCACTGTTGTAGATGATGAAAAACCAGTGAAAGGCTCAAACAAAGCACCAGTGAATACGAAACCGGAGCATTCTAAAAACAAGCTTACAAATTCAAAAACAAAAGCAACTCACTCAAAACAAAAAGGAGCTGATAGTCAACAGAAAATAACAATTAAAAGTCTTCCTGAAACAGGCGATCAATCAAATGCTAGTACAATTTTAATTGGTATCTTTCTTTTGCTTGTTTTTGTTACGCTAAGATATAAAAAGTATTTATCCACTAAACATAATAAATAAGCAAGCAACTAAACGCATCTCATTATAATAATAGGTTTTGAATGAAACATATCTCTTAAATACTATAGGAACGCTTGCTTTAATGCTACATTTTTTAGCGCAAAGAAAGACTAGTTAAAAATATAGAAAACAGAAATTCTTTTAGTCTCACCTATCCTTAAAGTTAGATATATTAAATGCTAATTTTAAAGGAGAATGACACAATAAGAATTTCTGTTTTTTTGCATTATTATTTATAGGAAAAAACACTTGCGTTATTAAAAAAAAGGGTGTATTGTATATAGATGTTAAATGTCTATTAAGGATATTGAAAAGCAATGATGGGGAGAGGGAGGATTTTATTATGAAGCTAAGTAAAAGTATGGACCAGGTATTTTGTATTATGACGATGTTGTACACCCAGAAGGCAGATGTTCCCATTTCTTCCGTAACAATTCATCACCGCTTACGTGATTCGTCATCTTCTTACATTAGTAAAATCTTAAGAAAACTGGTTGTTAGTGGGTTGATTAATTCGGTATCAGGAAATAACGGTGGTTTTACACTTGCCAAAGATCCAGAAGAAATCAATCTGTTAGACATTGTAGAAGCAGTGGAAGGGAAAATTGATACATATCCAGATTCAGACTTAATCCACACTGTTTTCTCTGACTATCATGAATTTGCAGAGTCCGGCATTCATACCATTACAAGCGCTTTTAGAAATGCGGATAAAGAATACGCTAATTATCTATACTCACAAAAATTATCTGTTTTAGTCGAGCAAGTTATTGGGAAAGAACGGACAACTATCATAGATTGGAACGAAGCGTAATAAATTTTGAAACAGAAAGAAGTGCAGTAATAAAATGGATATGGTAAAAAATGAGTGGAAAAAACTATTTAAAAATAAAATACTATTATTATCATTTGTAGTGATTTTATTTATTCCACTTTTATATGCAAGCTTTTTCTTAAAATCTGTTTGGGATCCATATGGTAAAGCAGGTGAATTGCCAGTAGCTGTTGTTAACAATGATGTAGCTGTGGATTACAATGGTCAAACCATGGATGTAGGCGACCAATTAATAACCAAATTAAAAAGTAACGATGAACTGGATTGGAATTTTCTTTCAGCAAAAGAAGCTGAAAAAGGTTTAAAAGATGGCAAATATTATATGATTGTCACGATTCCAAAAGATTTCTCCAAAAACGCAGCAACAGTTTTAGATAAAACCCCGAAAAAAATGGAATTATCCTATAAAACAAATGGATCGCTTAACTATTTAGGGCAAGTAGTAAGCGAACAAGGGGCAAAACAACTTAAAAGCGAGGTTTCAGCAGAAGTAACTAAATCCTACGCAGAAGCTATTTTTGATAAAATTAAAGAAACTGGTAATGGTTTTGCCCAAGCCGCTGATGGATCTAAGAAATTAAAAGATGGACTGGAAAAATCACAAGAAGGTAATAAAACCATTTCAACAAATTTAAAAACACTTGCAGACAGCTCCTTAACATTTAAAGATGGTGCTAATACTTTGGAAGTGGGACTCAAAACATATACAGACGGTGTAACAACCGCCTCTGCTGGTAGCGAAAAACTAAATGCAGGGGTATCAACACTAGCTGCTGGAGTAGGACCACTAAAAGAAGGCGTACAAGCACTAGATAATGGCGCAACAAAATTAGCAGATGGTGTTTCGACTTATACTAATGGTGTAGATACACTTGCAGGAGGAATTAATCAAGCTTATTCTGGTTCAAGCGCATTAACAAATGGTCTAAATAAAATGAACAGCAGCGTTCCAGCATTAGCAACTGGCGTAACACAACTAAATGATGGGCAAGAAAGTCTTGCGAACGGATTAGATACATTGGTAGCTGGTAGTAATAAGTTATCCGCGGGACTAAATCAACTAGATAATAATTTAACGGACAAACAAAGTAAAATCACACAACTAAAACAAGGTATAAATGACTTACAACAAGGAATTGATCAGCTAAATCAAAGTGTTAATGGAGAAGATGCAACATTAGCTAAGCAGTTAGAAGCTTTACAAAAAAGTTTAACAGATCTTCAATCAGGCCTTACTTTTATGAAAGAAAATGCAAACTTTGATGCTGAATCAATAAAGGCAAAAATTAATGCAACAGATGGTGTTAGTGATACAGATAAACAAAAAATTATCGCTTCGATTCAAGCTGACCTAGATAATGAAAGTCAAAAATCAGCTACTCAAATGGCTACGATTGATAAATTGCAAAATGGCTTATCAGGACTAGATTTAGCGGCGCTTCAAACACAGGTATCAGAACTACAAACAGGTGTTGCAAAAATTTCAGCAGGATACTCCACTGTAAATCAAGGTACAACAGATGCTTTTAATGGCATTCATCAAGCACTGAATGGATCAGGCAATCAAACACTTATCAGCGGTGCGAACCAATTAACTGCAGGATTAAAATCAGCTCAAGCTGGAAATGCTAAATTAGTAGCGGGAACCAATGCATTAAACAATCAAATCCCAACACTTTCAAATGGTGTAAATCAACTGGCTAGTGGTAGTGCTGATATGGAAGATGGCTTGAGTCAATTAAATGATGGCGGAAATCAACTTTCTACCAATTCATCAGCGCTTCAATCCGGAGCATCTCAACTAGAAAATGGAACTAATCAATTAGCAGCAAAAGTACCAACGCTTGCTGGCGGGGTAAATCAATTGCAATCTGGAACTGGTGCACTAGCTAATGGTTTAAATCAATTAGCAGTCAATTCGCCTAAACTATTAGCTGGTACCAACCAATTGGCAGATGGTTCTTCTCAAATAGCCAATGGGTCTTCCAAACTCGCAAATGGATCCTTCCAATTAGGTGATGGGTTAACAAAATTATCAGATGGTAGTAATGAATTAACAACTAAACTTTCTGATGGGGCAACACAAATCAAAGATACAAACGGGACAGATAAAACATTCAATATGATTGCCTCTCCAACAAAATTAGCGCATAACGAATACACACATGTTAGCAATTATGGTCATGCATTAGCACCATACGTATTATCATTAGCACTCTATGTTGGTGCGCTTGTATTTAACTTTATTATGCCAATTAGACGTGTATCAATGGAGGGACAGCCAGCGTACAAATGGTGGCTAAGTAAATTATCACTTGGATTTGTTGCTGCTATTGCGATGGCATTACTTGAAGGTGGTATTATGATAGCACTTGGGCTTAGACCGGACAATATGCTAGAATTCTTTGGAACAGCCATTATCACAGCACTTGCATATATGTTCTTAATTATGCTTTTGGCAATGACATTTGATAATCCAGGTCGATTTATCGCAATGGTACTTCTCATCGTACAATTAGCTGGATCGGGTGGAACATTCCCAATGCCACTTACAGGTTGGTTCTTTAATTTAATTCATCCATTCTTACCGATGACTTATTCGATTTATGCCTTTAGAGAATCACTTGCAGCGGGTATGGGAACCAATGTATTTACGATGTCTATCATAGTCTTAACAATTATTTTAATTGCTTGTATTGGCCTACTTTATCTATCAATGAGTCATTTGAAAAAACGGCACGATGCACATGAATCTGCTCTTGATGATAATCAAAAATTAATGGCATTAGAAAACTAATAAAATAACTAAAAGCAGGAACCTTCGTCATAGGTTCTTGCTTTTTATATTAGGACGTTTTATTTTCAAAGAAATGCTATAATTAAGATATTAACAAACGAAAAGAGGTATTACATGACGAAGAAAATTGTATTTGTAGATGTAGATGGCACATTAGTAAACGACGACGGTTTAGTTCCGGAGTCAGCTAGAGAAGCCATTATAAAAGCGCGTAACAAGGGACACCAAGTTTATTTATGTACAGGGCGTTCCAAACCTGAATTATACGAATCCATTCTATCCATTGGCTTTGATGGAATTATTGGTGCAGGTGGTGGTTATGTAGAAGTAGATAACCAAATTATTTACCATAAAAAAGTAGCTAATGAAGATGTTGTTCATATGGTTGATTTTTTTAATAAGAAGGAATTAGATTTTTATTTAGAATCTAATGGTGGCTTATTCGCTAGTAAAAATTTAGAGGCACATTTAAATAAATTAGTTTATGGAGATTTAGAAAATGATCCAAAAGCTCGCGAAAAACAAAAAAATAACCCCCATCCATTTATTGAAAGCTTAACTTTTGGCGAAAGTAATCTTTACCGTACAGATGTTAATAAAGCGTGTTTTTTAGAAAATAAAGCAGTCCCTTTTGAGGAAATCAAAAATGAATTTAGCGGGAAGTTTGAAGTAATGCATTGCACGGTTCCTATTTTTGGAGATGATAGTGGTGAATTAATGGTTCCTAATATTCATAAAGCGACCGCGATTGAATTATTACTTGAACACATTGGTGGAAACAAAGAAGACACAATTGGTATCGGTGACGGTATGAATGATGCCGAAATGCTCGTTTTCTGTGAAGTAGGCATTGCAATGGGAAATGCTAAAGACGACTTAAAACTATTAGCAGATGAAGTGACAAATTCAGTTAATGAAGATGGCTTATTTGCAAGTTTTCAAAAACATGGTTTGATTTAGAAAGGAATTGTTAGGGTAAGATAAAAATAGGACAGCTCAATTGGAGGAGAATATTTGATGAAACTAATTAAAACAAAAACATATGATGAAATGTCACAACATGCGCTAGAAGTTGTAAAACAAGTAATTGAAACTAATGAAAATCCAATTATTAATACAACAACGGGTGCAAGTTTTGACGGAATGTTTGAAGGGCTTGTAAAGGGAATTAATGCCGGAGAAATCCCAATCGAAAAAGTATTTTTAATGAATTTAGATGAATATGTTGCGAAACGAGATGCATCTTTTACGGTATACACTTATATGCATCAAAAATTTTATGATTTAATTACTAAAATGCCAAAAAGAGTGGAATTATTAGATGGTAGTTTAGCTGATTTTACAAATGAAATTGCTCGTTATAAACAAATTTTAAAAGAAAATCAACGTGACCTACAGATTTTAGGGTTGGGTGTAAATGGACATCTTGGTGCAAATGAGCCAGGAACCCCATTTGATGCACGATTATTTTTAGCAGATAGCGATGAATCGACCATAAAAAGCACTATCATGTACAATAATTTAACAGAAGACGAAGCACCATCACAAATGTTAACACTTGGTTTAGCTGATATGATGGATGCAAAACAAATTCTCGTAACCGCATCAGGCGAGCGTAAAGCAGAAGCGGTAAAAGGCTTGCTAGAGGGACCGATTGATGAGAGCTGCCCAGCGTCTATTTTACGTAATCATCCAAATGTTGTGTTCATAATTGATGAAGCGGCAGGATCATTACTTACAGAACATTAAAAAGGAGTGGTAGTATGAGGAAGATTTATTTATATTTTGTGTTACTTTTAGGCATAGTGATGATTGGTCTTGGTATCTATCTAATATTTAACCCAAGCACATCATTAAAAGCGCTAACTATTTTTATTGGGATTATTTTAGTCTTAAATGGTATTAATGAAGCGGTTTCTTATTTTGGTGAACGGAAATATTGGAGTATTTCTAAATGGATATTGCTTGATGGGGTACTATCCATAGCGGTTGGGGCCTTCGCAATTTTCCAATCTAACATGGCAGAACGTATTTTTATCATTATATTTGCAATTTGGATTTTAGCCTCAGCAGTATTACGAATTTTAACTGCATTTTCTGTGAAAGGTCTGCCAGGTTGGACACTATTACTTGTAATGGGGATTCTTGGATTAATCATTGCCATTGTTTCACTATTTACCAATACATTAGTAGCAATTGCGGTTGGGCTTATTTTAGGAATCTTTTTCATTTTGCAAGGTGTAACTTGTTTATCACTTTGGAAAGTAATAAGAAAAGGTTAATATAAAGTACAAAACTGAGGGAATTGTCACAAAATAGACAAAATGAGAAGAAAGAGGGTTCTTTAAGAACTTTTTTCTTCTCTTTTTTTTATTATGATATAAAAAGATTCAATAGAGGGGGAACTAATGAAAGGAGCGTTTACTATGGAGATAATGTTTTTTTTAACTGGTAATCCTATGTTTCAAGAAGTAGCAAAACTAGTTTACTGGGAAAAAGAGGAAATTATCGATTGTCCAGCAAATGGCCAATATGTATACGCAATCGATGAAGGTATTGTGATGCAGTACGCGCAAAAAAACACTTCATGGGGGAAAGGGATGGTTTTTGGCTTTACAAGAGAAGCGACAAAAATTCAACCCCTCAGCAAAACGGTTGTTTGGAAAATCCCGTTAATTTATGTGGAAGAAACTTTAAAAGATGTAAAGAACATAAGTATAGAGAGTTTGATTGAAATAGAGACAAATTCTCTAAGTAATTACCAAAAAAATGATAGTGTTCAGTGGTTTATCAATAAAATTCCGGGAAGAATTCGAGCAACAACTTGGAAAATAGAAAAAGAATCTGTTCGAAAAGATATAACAAAATCTATATCGAATGAAGTATGGCGTGAACAATTAAACAGTTTGAAGGAATTAAATATTATTAAAGAGCTAGGTTACTATCTTGAAGTGAACTTGCTGCTATTACATGCATATGTTAGGCAATTAAACTATAATTTACTTACCCAAAAAAATAATTGAACTATTTTTCTTAATTTAACAGACAAAAAGTAAGATTCATAGTAGACTTATATTAACCATGATAGGAATTTATCGCCAGTCTCTTTTTAGCCACCAGCAAAATTTGCTAGGTGGCCTTTTTAATGAAATTTTCCTTTTCGGATGGGGTTAGTTGTGATAACCTAAAAAAGTGAGTTTCAAGGAAGGGAAAGTGTAGTTATGACAAAATGGTTACCAAGGGATTTATGGATTGTTATTATTGGGATGGTGTTACTTTATACAGGGCTTTCGTTTATATGGCCTTTTAATATGATTTATATGACGCAAGAGCTAGGTATGACAACAACAGATGCATCACTAGTTTTGTTAATTAACTCAGGAGTAGGGATTGTGTCAAGTATTATTGGGGGATTAATCTTTGACCGCTTCTCTGGGTTTATTTCACTTACGATTGGAACAGTTATACTTGTACTTGCTACTGCTTCACTATGTTTTTTTCACGGCTTTCCATTTTTTATTTGGAACTTATGGGCTGTAGGAGTTGCGATGGGAATGGTTTTCTCAGGGCTTTATGCAGCAGCTGGTTTAACGCATCCAACTGGTGGGAGAACTGGTTTTAATGCCATTTATGTAGCACAAAATATCGGCGTTGCAATCGGACCGTTATTAGCAGGCATACTCGCAAAACAAGGAATGAGCCAAGTGTATATTGGGTCATTTGTTTTTGCACTAGTTTTTGCTGGTTATTTTTTCTTTTTCTTCCATAAAATTGACTGGAAATCTGAAAAAGTCGTTGTGGAAACGAAGCATCGTAAGAAAAATGCTAAGCGAGAGTTTCCGACTAAGTTAGCACTATGGTCATTTGTATTGTTATTGCTTACCTACTTGCTGTGTCAATTACCGCATGTCCAGTGGCAATCCAATTTGTCCACATATATGACAGAAATAAAAGGTGTAACAGCAAGCCAATATGGTAACTTATGGAGTTTAAATGGTGCACTTATCGTACTTGGACAATTTATCTTAATTCCAGTGGTAAATAGATTTAAAAAACACTTGTTAGCACAGATCTATATTGGGATTTCTTTATTTATTTTATCTTTTGTTGTAGCAATGAATGCTAGTGTTTATAGTGGCTTTGTGCTTGGGATGATTTTTTTAACATTTGGAGAAATGTTTGCTTGGCCAGCTATTCCAACTATTGCCTATCAACTTGCTCCAAAAGGCGCAGCAGGACTATATCAAGGGTTAGTCAACGGAATGGCGACTGCTGCTCGAATGTTGGCGCCATTTGCAGGAGCTATTGTCGTTCAAAATTTAGGTGGGATAAAAGCCTTGTTCATTGGCGCATTTATATTACTCGGCTGTGCGCTTATTAGTATCACATTACAACAAATTCTACAGAAAAAAGACCAACAAGAAAAAGCAACAATGAAAATTTCCATGAGTCAGGGGGAATAAAAATGAAATTATGGAAAAATGGTCAATTTTATCAAATGACTGCTGAAGGTGAAGTAGTTTCGGCGGTATTAACTGAAAATGGTCGGATTTTTGCAATTGGTGAAACGGCAGAATTAGAAACTAACTATCAAAATAAAATTGAAGAAACAATTGATCTTGCTGGAAAAACAATTTTTCCTGGCTTTGTCGATGCGCATATTCATTTATTATGGTATGGACAAGCATTAGAGCGACTGAATTTAAATCAAACTACGACAAAAGAAGAAGCAATATCACTTATTTCAGAACGAGTAAAGCAACTAGCAGAAGATGAATGGCTGTTTGTTGAAGGTTATGATGAAAACAAATGGTCTGATGAACAAACCTTTATTTCATTAGCAGATTTAGATGGAGTAAGTAGTACCAATCCAATATTAGTGAGACGAATTGATTATCATAGTGTATCGATTAATTCGGCTTTATTAGCACATATAAACGATTTTTCGGATAATGGCTTTGATGGCGGAGGCGAAATTGTTCAAAATAGTATGGGAGATTTTACGGGAGTATTAAGAGATAATGCAACTACACTCGCAATTGATGCTTTTCCACCAGCTACACCATCTGAATTAACAGCATGGTTAGAAATAGCTATTAAAGATTTATGGTCAAAAGGAATTACAGGCGCTCACTCAGAAGATTTACATTATTTTACAGGCTTTCAGTCAACGCTAGCTGCTTTTAGAGAAACTTTAGGCGCAGAAAAGTTACCATTTCGCGCGCAGCTTTTAATTCATCATGCAGAATGGGAGGCATTTATTTCTTCAAATGAAAGCTTTATTAATGGCGATGAATTTGTAGAACTGGGTGCGATGAAAATTTTTTATGATGGTACTGTTGGATCACGGACGGCTTTAATGAGTGCTGGTTATGCAGATAATCCAAATGAAAAAGGCTTGCAAATCCATTCAGACGCAAGTTTTGAAAATTTAGTTAAACTAGCCAGAAAAGAAGGTCTGCCAGTTGCCATTCATATTCTCGGTGACTTAGCATTTTCCAATGTGATACGTTGTTTGCGTGCCAATCCACCGAAAGCCGGACAATACGACCGCTTGATTCATACCCCATGGCTTACAAAAGAATTAGTAGTCGAGGCCGCTAAATTGCCAGTACTATTTGATATTCAACCACAATTTATGGCAAGTGATCTTCCGTGGGCAATCGATGTCCTTGGAGAAACACATCCACCATTAGCATTCGCCTGGAAATCATTGATTAAATCCGGGCTTCATTTGGCAGGGGGAAGCGATGCGCCAATTGAAGTGCCCAATCCATTTTGGGCGATTCATGCTGCTGTCACGAGAACCGCAAATGCAGATTTAAATGGAGTTAAGTATTGGCCAGAAGAAGCTTTAAGCGTATACGAAGCAATTCAGTTATATACAACAGGAGCTGCTTTTGCTAGTTATAAAACAAGTTCTCGTGGGCAAATCAAACCAGGTTATGTCGCTGATTTCACCATTTTGACTACAGATCCATTTCAAATAGAACCAGCTGCAATCCGTGATATTGCAGTAGAAATGACTGTTGTAAATGAGCGAATCGTCTATCAAAAAACTCCATACTAAGACGGATGTTTTCGAATAGCTTTTTTGCTAGCATGGGGAACGAAGCAAATACGCTAAAAGGGAATTTTTATAGCGCAGATACATCAGAGTGTGATAGAAAACGAGGGATGTAACAATGGAGATTTTTGAACTTATTTTATTAATGTTAAGTGCAGTATTTTTATCGAACGTATTAAGTCGGTTTTTGCCTAGTATTGCGGTGCCTTTAATACAAGTATTATTAGGAATTATTTTGGCAATTCCACTTGGCAACCATACGATAGATTTAAATCCAGAGTTGTTTTTATTACTCTTTATGGCACCACTACTTTTTAATGACGGGGCGAATACGGATAAAAAATCATTATGGAAAAACCGAAAAGCAATTTTGTCATTATCTATTGGATTAGTGTTTGTGACAGTTGGGATACTTGGAACATTTATTCATTATTTAATTCCAGTAATTCCTTTTGCAGCCGCATTTGCACTTGCTGCTGCACTTGCCCCAACAGACGCCGTTGCAGTAGGTGCTTTGGCAGAAAAAGTAAAAATCCCACATAAAATCATGCATATTTTAGAAGGAGAGTCTTTGATAAATGATGCTTCGGGACTAGTTTCGTTCCAATTTGCGGTGCTGGCACTTGTAACAGGTACTTTTTCATTTATGACGGCTGGAACAAGCTTTTTATTATTATCTTTAGGCGGGATTGCGCTTGGGGCTGTAATGAGTTTGCTTAAAATTATGCTAATGCGCGGTTTACGGCAAATGGGGATTGAAAATGTTACCTCCTTTATGCTGATGGAAATATTATTGCCGTTTTTAATCTTTATGGTGGCAGAAAAAGTGGGGGTTAACGGAATTTTAGCAGTTGTAAGTGGTGGTATAGTTCATTCTTTCAGCTATAAGAAAATCAATCCTGAAATTGCCCAGTTGAATTTACTCTCAAAAAGCACTTGGTCTGTTATTACTTTTAGTTTAAATGGATTGGTATTTATTTTGCTAGGAACGCAGCTGCCACAAATTATGGAGACGATTTGGTTAGATTCAGGTATTCATAAAAGTATGCTGTTTGTATATATTTTAGGAATTACCATTTTATTACTTGGTCTTCGTTTTCTTTGGATTTTGTTTTTCCGAAACTTTGAGGAGCAACCGAAAAATGATTTAATTAGCAGACTAAAAAATACTTTTCTCTATACAGTTGCTGGTGTAAGGGGAACAATCACTTTGGTCAGTGCACTTTCGCTTCCATTTGTGCTTGGTAATGGAAATGCCTTTCCAGAGCGAGACTTGCTTATTTTCATTGCGGCTGGCGTTATTATCACCACGCTTCTACTTGCCAATTTTACCTTACCACTTTTTGCCGCAAAAAAAGATGTGACGGTTACAGACCACAAAGCCGATATCACTTTATTGCGCGATGTAGTAAAGCAACTACAAACATATAAAACAGACGAAAATATTGTCGAAATGAATAAAGTCTTAAAAATGTATAATGATCGAATTTTTTCACTGATGAAGCATAAAGATTTAAATGCAACAGAAAAAGAGCTTCGACGTTTGACACAAGAATGGCAACTTGAAAATACTAGGAGACTTGTTTTTGAAAGAAAAATTGATACAGGTGTCGGATTATCTTTAATGATGCGACTTGGAAAAAGATTATACGTCCAAACACGGGAACAGAAATATCGTGCCAGAGTCCGATATCGTCAAATGTTGCATCAACGTTTTCGTAGCTTTCGTATCGTTCCTTTATCGTTTGAAGAGCGCAAAAATGAGCGCATTAAATTACAAAAGGAAAACAACGAATTTATCGTACAAAAATTATACGAGTTAGACAATACGGAATTTAGCCCAGAAATTATCTCGCAGTATTTGATGAACTTTGAACAGTCGCTTTTCGCCAAAAATGCTAGAAGAGAAAGTGACCTAGAAGAGTTGCAAATCACCATTGATCTTGCATCCCAAATTGAACGAGAAACAATTCAACGATATTTTGAAAAAGGCGAGATTACACGAAAAGAAATGAAAGTATACCGGGATAATTTACTTGCAATAGAAGCTAGTTTCCAAATGTAATACAGGGAAGAGGCATATAATAATGTGCGAGTTATATAGGAAAACCAGCTAGGCCAATTCTGCGGTCTAGCTGTATTTTTTAACAGAACTTTTTGAGAAAACACTACTTTTTTGTTACAATAAAAGAAAAAGGAGCTTGATGATGCGTTTAGATAAACTATTGTCTCACACAGGTTTTGGAAGCCGAAGAGAAGTAAAACCACTCCTGAAATCTGGTTCAGTTGTAGTAAATGGTACCATCCAAAAAGATAGCAAACGACAAGTAAATCCAGAAAAAGATCAAATTACAGTTCATGGAAACCCCGTTATCTATCAAGAATTTGTTTATTTTATGCTACATAAACCGCAAAATGTGGTTAGCGCAACAGAGGATAATCTATCGGAAACAGTCATTGATTTATTGGCACAAGAAGATACGCTAACAAATCCTTTTCCTGTAGGCAGGTTAGATAAAGATACAGAAGGACTATTAATTATTACTAACGACGGAACATTAGCACACAATTTATTATCTCCAAAGAAGCATGTCAATAAAACATATTATGCCAAAATCGAAGGCGATGTGACAGCAGCTGATGTAGAAATATTTCAAGCCGGGATTACATTAGATGACGGCTATACCTGCAAACCAGCAAAATTAGAAATTATTACGCCAAACGAAATCAACATAACGATACAAGAAGGTAAATTCCATCAAGTGAAAAGAATGTTTGCAGCAACAGGAAAAACAGTCACATATTTAAAACGAATTTCTATGGGAAATCTGAAGTTAGATGAATCACTTGACTTAGGCGAATACCGTCCGCTAACCGATGAAGAACTAGCCCTTTTACAAAATAAATAAAATAAGCGAAAATTTTCTTCTAAAGAGAAGTGGGTTTTCGTTTTTTTATTTGCAAAAGAAAGCTTTTACATATATAATAAACTTGTGTTTGAAAAAGAAACAAAAGTTTGGTGACGGAGGTGCATTATATCGTGGAGAATAATAAAGCGAAAATGAACGAAAAGGAAGAGATAATTTTCAATTCCATCCGTAAAAATCCTTACATTTCTCAACAAGAGCTTGCTGATATTCTTGATTTATCGCGACCAACAGTAGCAAACCTTATTTCCGGTCTAATTAAAAAAGGTCGTATCTTAGGTAAAGCCTATATTTTAAATGAAGCAAAGCAGATTGTTTGTATAGGCGGGGCGAATGTTGATCGAAAGTTTTATATTAAAGATAAAGCACAATTGGCTACATCCAACCCAGTGCGTTCAACGCAAAGTGCCGGCGGAGTTGCCAGAAATGTTGGTGAAAATCTAGGGCGTCTGGGAAAAGAAGTTATTTTACTCACAGCTTGTGGTACAGATTCAGATTGGGAAGCCGTCAAAAGCGCTAGTAATACATACATGAATTTAGATTATGTTGCTGCATTTCCAAGTATTGCAACAGGGTCTTATACAGCTGTACTCGAAAACAATGGAGATTTACTGGTTGCACTAGCTGACATGGATGCATACGACCACCTAACTCCTGATGTACTAACCAAAAATGAAGGTTTACTCAGTCAAGCAAGCGCAATTATTGCTGACTTGAATTGCCCGAAAGAAACATTGGAGTATTTAGGGAATTTTGCAGAAATTAATATGATTCCCTTAGTTTTGGTACCTGTATCCTCTCCTAAAATGTCTCATTTACCAGATCGGCTTGATCATGTAACTTGGCTAATTTGTAATCGAGATGAATCAGAAACACATCTAGGAATGACAATTGAGAACGAGGAAGATTGGCATTTAGCTGCAAAAAAATGGCTTGATTTAGGGGTAACAAATGTCATTATCACGAATGGTAGTAAAGGTGCAGTAGCTGCAAATGTAGAAGAAGGAATCATTTTTGAACCAGCAATAGTGGTTGAAGATATCGTTGATGTGACTGGAGCAGGTGATGCATTTTGCTCAGCAGTTATCTACGCATGGTTAGAAAGAAAATCATTGCAGGAAATTTTAAAGACAGGGAGCGTTAATGCTGCGCGAACACTGGAATCAGAATACACCGTTCGCCAAAATTTATCCACTTCCCAACTACAAAAAGATCTGGAGGAATTCAAATGAAAAATTATCTATCATTATCTGAAGAAGTTAAACAAGCAAAGGCGGAAGGAAAAGCAATTGTAGCACTTGAGTCAACGATTATTTCTCACGGCATGCCTTACCCGCAAAATGTTAAAATGGCACGCGATGTAGAACAAATCATTCGAGATAACGGTGCAGTCCCAGCAACCATCGCACTTATAGATGGTAAAATAAAAATTGGTTTATCTGATGAAGAACTAGAATTATTCGGAAAAAGCACAAATGTAGCAAAGGTTTCTCGTCGTGACATTGGTTATCTTGTTGCAACAAAACAATTAGGAGCAACAACAGTAGCGGCAACAATGATTTGTGCGGAATTAGCAGAAATTGGCATTTTTGTAACTGGTGGAATTGGTGGTGTACACCGCGGCGCTGAAACGACAATGGATATTTCGGCTGATTTAGAGGAACTAGCGAAAACAAATGTGGCAGTCATTTGTGCCGGAGCTAAATCTATTCTTGATTTAAGCTTAACTATGGAATACTTAGAAACAAAAGGCGTTCCAGTAATTGGTTATCAAACAGATGTATTACCAGCATTCTACACACGTTCAAGTGATGTGGAATTAACTCTACGCGCAGATTCACCAGAAATTATCGCAGCTTCTCTTAAAGCAAAATGGGATCTTCAAATTGAAGGTGGAGCAGTAATCACAAATCCAATCCCGGAAGAATTTGCAATGGATGAAAAAGTAATCAATGATGTTATTCAAACTGCTTTAAAAGAAGCAGAAGAAAATCACATTCACGGTAAAGATGTAACACCATTCTTACTTGGAAAAGTAAAAGAATTAACAGATGGTAAAAGTTTGGAAGCAAATATTGAACTTGTAAAACATAATGCATTAATTGGTGCTCAAATTGCCGTAGCTTACCAAAACAGCTAATCATTTGAAAGCTGTCATCTCTATAAAGATGGCGGCTTTTTATGTTAAAATAAAAGAAAGAATAAAGGAGGAATCAAAATGATTGCAGTAAGTGCCTGTCTTGCCGGAATTGCATGCAGATATGATGGACAAGATAAAGAAATTACAAAAATAAAACAAATGGTTGAGAATGGAGAAGCAATTGCATTTTGCCCTGAAATTATTGGAGGTCTTGAAATACCAAGAAACCCAGCAGAAATAGTTGGCGGAGATGGTAAAGATGTTTGGTGTGGTCGTGCAAAAGTTATGGATAACGAAGGAAATGATGTTACCGAAGAGTATAAGCGCGGTGCCACCTTAACGCTTACAAAAATGAAGCAACTTAATATCACTAAAATAATTATGAAAGAGAATAGTCCATCATGTGGTAGCTGTGCTATTTACGACGGCACCTTCTCTGGAAAAACGAAAGAAGGTACCGGCGTAGCAGCAGCGCTTTTTATAGCAAATGGGATTGAAGTTGAGTCAGAATTTGCTATTTAAAAGCAAGTGACCCCATTGGATCCCAAGGTTTTAAGACAATTGGCTCTTGTTCAAAGGCATTCAATAATTCTTTAGGTAAATATTTTTTCCGAACAACTACTTGGAATGTGTATTCATCCATCCACGAATCACTCGCAACAAAATAACCTTTATTGCCAATAGCTTCTCCCCAACTGTTTTCTACTTTCCAGCGGTTGATTTTTCCATCGGCAATATTAATTCCTGTTAGTACCATGGCATGTGTAAGCATACTATGTTTGTAATCAAGACGCTCTGCTTTAGTCATCGTAGTATTAAAACCAAAAGCTTGATTTAATAAGAAAATATTGGTATCCATAATACCACTAGTTCGTTCTGAAAGCTGGCCAACATCACAACCAAACCAAACTGTTTCGCCATCTTTTATTTGCTCTGCAGCAGCTTTTTTCAACACATCCATTTCAACATTTAGATATTTAATGGGTGTCCCACCAACAATGTTACCTAAATAATCTACGGTAAAAACTTGATTAAATGGCTTATCTTTTGTTGGGGCATTAATAAGTGGGATATAATCCTTTAAATCAATATCAATATACCGTTTGAAAAAATCTGTAGGTGAAATTTGTAAATCTTGTTTAAATTCGTTATTTTTGTCACGATATTCAAAGTCAAAAGTTTTTGGTGGTTCACCAAGCGACATCACTAAAAGTTGATAAATTTCTGCAAGCATATCTTCCTTTAATTGTGCGACAGAAGTATTCTCCCTAACTGCTTTTCTTAAAATAACGGCGTCTGTACGAAGGCGTTCATTTAATAAATGATTTAAATCAGCGGATTTGCTACTTTGAAAAGTTTCTGGCATAGCTGCTTTTGGAACAACCCCATATTTTTCAATAATAGAAACTAACATATCCCACTGACCACCATCTTGTTGCGGTGTATCAAGCAACCACGAAACTAGACGACTATCTTCATCCTCCTGTGCAGTTTCAATGATATTCTCTAAAAAATAATTTGCTTTCTCTAACTTATCCCAAAAATTAGTATAATTCTGCGACAACTCAAAATCCTTCAAACCAAGCGTTCCATTCAATTTATGACGGAATGTATTTAGTGCTGCAAACATCCAACACCGTCCACTTTGTTGTTGATTAGAAACCTTATCTGTTGTTACTTCATGAGAAAAGATAGGTTGAACAGCCACTTTTGATTCTGGGTTTTCTGTAGCAGCTTTAATCCCATTCTTCATAATACTAGCTTGGATTACCAGATTATCCGGATTTTCCCGCCATTTTTTAGAAAATTTTTCTAATTGACTCCATGTTAAATCTGTACTCATATTTATTCCTCCTATATACAAATATATCTTCCAATTAAGTATACTCCTAAAAATAAAAACTTCATAAGAAAATAAATGATTGAACTTTTATGGCGGTTTGTAAAGGTTTTTATGCTATAATATGAATGAATTTGGAAACGAATGATTGTTTTTGAATGAAAACGGTTGATTTTGAAAGAAAAAGATGATAAACTAACTTTGGATGGAGGAACAAGTATGTTAAGTGCAGAGCGAAAACAGCTTATTATGGAGCGTATTGAGCAACTTGGTGTCATTAAATTACAGGAATTAGTGGAAGGGTTAAGTACATCTGAATCAACTATTCGGCGTGATTTAATTGAACTAGAACAACAAGGTCTCATTGAGCGCGTTCATGGTGGTGCGAAGATTACTAACTCGCATAACCAAGAACCAAGTATGAATGAAAAATCATTCAAAAACATTCAAAATAAAAAAGAAATTGCAGCGTATTGCGCTAGTTTAGTCGAAGAAAATGATTGTATTTATTTAGATGCAGGATCAACTACATTAGAAATAATTAAACATTTAGCAAATCGAAATATTACTGTAGTTACAAATGGTTTAACACATATTGAAGAATTAGTTCATCAAAGTATAGATGCGTATCTTTTAGGAGGCAAAATGAAAGTGCATACAAAAGCAATAATTGGTGCGGTTGCCTTAGATAACATCAAAAACTATCATTTTGATAAAGCTTTTATTGGTACAAATGCCATGCATCCGGAACATGGCTATACTACACCTGATATGGAAGAAGCCTTTGTAAAACGTGCCGCAAAAGAACGAGCTGATCGAGTGTTTGTAGTAGCAGATCATACTAAATTTGCAGAAGTTAAATTTTCTAAAATGTTCTCTTTAGATGAAGCAACAATCATTACAGACTACATTCCTCTAGAAGTAAAAGAATCCTTTATCCAAAAGACTAAAATAATCGAGGTAGAAAAATGATTTATACAATTACTTTAAACCCATCCATTGATTATATTGTACAAATCGACCAGTTAAATCTTGGTGAATTAAATCGCATGAAACAGGATTACAAATTACCTGGTGGCAAAGGTATTAATGTCAGTCGCGTACTAAATCAATTAAATGTCCCAAGCCTAGCTACAGGATTTACTGGTGGATTTACTGGTGGATTTATTAATGATTGGCTTAAAAATGAAAGTGTGAAAACTGGATTTGTGAAAATAAAAGATGATACTCGCATTAATATTAAGTTAAAGCATGGAGAAGAAACTGAAATCAACGGCTTAGGTCCTGCCATTTCAGAAAATGAAGTCAAAGAATTTTTGGCTATGATGGATAATATAACAGCTGATGATATTGTCATTTTATCTGGCAGTGTTCCACCATCACTAGGAAATGATTTTTATAATAAAATAATACAAATCTGTCAAGATAAACAAGCTGAATTTATGATTGATACAACTGGACAAGAATTATTAGCTGCACTTCCAAATAAACCTATTTTAATTAAACCTAATCACCATGAACTGGCCGAATTATTTGATGTTCAATTGAGTGGTGTAGAAGAACTTATTCCATACGGCAAAAAATGCTTGGAGTTAGGTGCACAACATGTAATTGTATCCATGGCTGGTGACGGAGCACTTTTATTTACAGGTGAAGAAGTATTTTTTGCAGAAGCTTTAAATGGAGAGCTGAAAAACTCAGTTGGAGCAGGTGACTCCATGATTGCTGGATTTATTGGGACTTTTGATAAGACAAGAGATCCATTGAAAGCATTTGAAGCAGGTGTTGCAACGGGTGGGGCTACAGCATTCTCAACGGATTTAGCCCAAGCAGAATTAATAAATAAATTATTGCCACAAGTGAAGGTAACTAAAATAGCAGGGAGGAACTAAAATGAGAATTACGGACTTACTTAGTAAAGATGTGATGATTATGTCTTTAAAAGCAACGACAAAAGAAGCGGCGATTGACGAAATGATTGCTTCCTTAAAGAGTAAAGGGAAAATTAATGATGCAGGACTTTTTAAAGAAGAAATTATGAAACGTGAAGCGCAAAGTTCGACAGGTATTGGCGAAGGAATTGCTATGCCTCACGCAAAGACAAAGGCAGTTAATGAACCCACTGTTGTTTTTGCAAAAAGTGAAAATGGCTTAGATTATAACTCTTTAGATGGTCAACCAGCACATCTTTTCTTTATGATTGCAGCGACGGATGGTGCTAACGCAACTCATTTAGAAACTTTAGCAGCGCTTTCTAGATTGCTAGTTCACCCAACATTTGTTCAAAGTTTAAAAGATGCTAAAACGCCTGAAGAAGTAATAAGCCTCTTCAATAAAGAACAAGGAGATGCAGAAGAAGCAATTATTACTCCTAGCTCAAGTGCAGATACTGGTAAATCTGTTGTAGCTGTTACTGCGTGTCCAACAGGCATTGCGCATACGTATATGGCAGCAGAGAAATTGCAAGAAACAGCAAATAAATTAGGCGTAAAAATTAAAGTTGAAACAAATGGTTCGAGAGGTGTCGAAAATCGTTTGACTGATAAAGAAATTGCTGATGCAGATGGTGTAATTATCGCAGCGGATGTACAAGTTGATATGCCTCGCTTTAATGGAAAACATCTTATTGCTAAACCAGTGGCAGCAGGGATTCACAAACCAGAAGAGCTAATAAACGAGGCAATTTCAGGTAAAGCACCTGTTTATAAAGCAGAAGAAGGTAGTGAAACAACAAGTAGTTCTGATGGGCTTTCTATTGGACAACAAATTTATAAACATTTAATGAGTGGCGTTTCGCATATGCTACCGTTTGTTATTGGTGGAGGTATTGCAATTGCGATAGCTTTTATGTTGGATCAATTAATTGGAGTACCGCAAGATCAGCTTGCTAAATTAGGTTCATATAATGAAATCCCAGCATTGTTAAAACAAATTGGTGATGTGGCATTCGGTTTCATGCTTCCAGTATTTGCAGGTTATATTGCCTACAGTATATCGGATAGACCAGGATTAGTTGCTGGTTTTGTAGCAGGTGGAGTTGCTTCTGTTGGTGGAGCAGGATTCCTTGGTGCGTTAGTAGGTGGTTTTCTCGCAGGTTATGCTGTTGAATTAGTGAAATTAGTACTTAAGAAATTACCAAAAACATTAGATGGCATCAAAGTAGTTCTATTTTATCCAGTTTTATCTGTTTTGATTGTTGGTCTATTAATGTTGCTATTGAATGTACCAATGAGTGCTCTTAATACATGGTTAAATGATTTCTTAAATAGTTTAAGTGGAACAAATGCTGTTATTTTAGGCTTGTTACTTGGGGCGATGATGGCGGCAGACTTAGGTGGCCCAATCAATAAAGCCGCTTATATCTTTGCAACAGGAACTTTAGCTGCAAGTGTAGCAACTGGCGGAAGTGCAATTATGGCAGCTACAATGGCGGCAGGGATGGTTCCACCGCTTGCTACTTTTGTCGCAACTAGGGTCTTTAAAAATAAATTTACAGCGCAAGAACGTGATGCGGGATTGACAAACTCTATTCTAGGAGCATCATTTATTACAGAAGGTGCCATTCCTTTTGCGGCAGCAGATCCACTTCGAATGATTCCGAGTTTTATTGCTGGAAGTGCAATTACAGGCGCAATCGTTATGTTCCTAAATATTAAAGTATTAGCACCACATGGTGGAGTGTTCGTTATTTTCTTAGTGTCTCAACCATGGTTCTATATTATTGCAATTGTTATTGGAACCTTAATAAGTGCAGCCTTAATTGGATTTTTACGAAAGAAACCAACTGTATAAAATTGGGGAATCGTCTTTTGAAACAAAAAAGACGATTTCTTTTTTGTTTTCTCGAATTCTTTCCGAAAAATTGCTATAATAGAAATGAAGAGAGGTGGGCATATTGGAATTTGGAGAAAAGTTAATTCATTTACGAAAGAAAAATAGATTAACCCAAAAGCAATTGGCAGCAAAAATTGGTACAACTGCATCAACCATTAGTAAATATGAGAATGATAACCACCGACCGCCAATCTTTATTTTGGCAAAATTAGCGGAAACACTCGGAACAACAACAGATTTCTTATTAGATGATGTAGCGGGATTACGAGAAAAAAATTCAGTGAACGCCTTTCCTCTAATTGGTAATCCAGAACTAGAGAAATGGTATTTAGAGTTGCCATATACATATTCAGAAGAAGAATTATTAATGTTAAAACGAATTGCAGATGCGATTGAAAATAAGAAATAATAGAGGAAACCAGATATACAAGTAGTTTTGTATATCTGGTTTTTCTTTAATTAATTTTTAGGCTTGTCTGAGTTAGTAGGGTCATCATTTTCCAAAATCATTGTATTGTAATAACGTCTTGTTTCAGCTGCAAGCGTGGCAGGTGGGAAAAACATATTCATCGAAGGGAAATTGCTCTCCATCATACGCATTTTTTGAGAAAATTTCATATGTAGCATGGAAGTTCTAGCAATTTGATTATTAAAAGAGGCTAACGACATATCAATTTCAAAAGTTTGTTGATTAGAAAATCTAATTAAAGTGTGATTATAGCCTACTGTTTGGTATTCTTTAATATGTTGCGGGAAAATCCAAATGCACTCTGAGGTAGTAGGCGAGGCAGTTGGAAATGCATATGTGGACGTTACAGGGTCAACAATGATAGGTGGCTTATGAGTAACACCAATCAGATGCTTTGTTCCCTCCTTACGACCATCATAGCTAGAACCGAAAAAATTACAACTGGTTTTAATTAGCTCAAAAGGGGTAAATTTAGAAGTATAGTATGAATCAACTTCATAAATTTCTGAATAGACTGTACTTCCTGATTTTTTCGGAAAAATAATCATCGTGTGCGGGTTTACTTCATAAAACTGAGTACTAATTGGTTCTTTTTTCATTTCATTCAACTCTCCTATGTTTGTATTTATGTCTAAGAAGAAACCTAAAATTACCATCAAAAATAATAATTTTAAGTAACAACTAAGCATCAAAGTTAGTTATGAGTTTATTTTTTGTCATTATAGCACATGGTAATTTACAAGTCATTAGATTTTCGTAAAGTTGTATTTTCTAGCTGTTTTCTGTTTTTTCTTGCCATATTACAGTTTTTTAATTGTAATAAATATAAGTGAAGGAGTGGTAGTCGTGGAAATGCGTGATTTTTCTAATTCATTGATGAATCAGGTGGGCGTCCTTAAAGGGGAAAAAGAATTAACAAATGTATTTATTGAATGCTTCCTGACGATGCTCCTAGAAGAGAGAAAATTAGAACAACTTAGAGCTGAAATTGATAAAGCTCTCGATAATAGGAACGAAGCGAAATTCATCCAACTTACAGAAAAAATGAATAAAATCCAACAGGAAATGCTGGCTTTTGAGTAGAATATATGAAAAACTAAGATAGTAGTGCTATCTTAGTTTTTTTGAGCTGTTTTTTAAATTTTCATAGAAAAAATCCTTTGAAAAAAGTTCTGTACAGATAGCGTAAATGTGGTAAACTAAATAAAAACATATGTTCGGTGGTGAGGGTATGACATTTCAAATAATTGCAGGAAGATCAGGAACAGGTAAAACAACATATCTAATGAATGAAGTTGGAGCAAAAATAAGAAAAAATTCGAAAACATATATATTTATTGTTCCGGATCAAATGACTTTCCAAATGGAAACCAATTTTTTAAATAAAGAAAATCTCGCGGGAATGATGGGCACACAAATTTTTAGTTTCAGTAGGCTAGCATGGAAAATCCTTCAAGAAACAGGTGGATTATCTAAAACTTTTCTTAGTAAGACTGGTATTGAAATGGTTATTCGAAAAGCTGCTTTGGAAAAAAAAGAAGAGTTAAAAGTTTTCTCCAAAGCTACTTCTAGAAAAGGTTTTTATTCAGAGCTGGCCAATTTATTCAAAGAAATGAAGCAAGAAAAAATTTCAATGCATGATTTAGAAGATAGCGCAAGAACATTACCAACGAGTATAACAAATAAAGTGCATGATATTTCACTTATCTACCAAAAATATGAAGAGCTCTTAGCTGGTAAATTTCTTGAAAATGAAGATTACTTGCGCCTTTTAGCTGAAAAAATTATGGAGAGTGAGTATTTAAATAATACAGAGATAATTATTGATGGATTTAATTCATTTTCTAAGCAGGAATTGGCTGTTATAGAAAAATTAATGCAAAAATGCGATAAAGTGACTGTTTCACTTACATTGAATGTCCCTAATATTCGAGAAGGGTTGGAAGAGTATAGTATGTTTAAAGCGAGTACAGAAATGTATCTTGCTTTATTAGAAATAGCTAAATTAAATAATATTGATGTGGAAGAAGCTAAGTTGCTGAGTGAAAATAAGCGAGCTAGGACGCCTTCGCTAGAGTTTTTAGCTAATACTTGGGGTCAAAATAAATTTGCGGCTTTTGAAGGAAAAGTAACCAATTTAAACATCCATCAAGCTAATAATAGACGATCTGAATTAGAAGGAATCGCGCGTGAAATTCGGAAGCTCACCTCAAATGGTTACAGGTATAAAGATATTGCAATTTTAACCAGAAATCTAGGAGACTATGATGTTTTAGCTGAAACAGTAATGCAATCATATGATATTCCTATATTTATAGATAAGAAGCGTGTGATGGCTAAACACCCATTTATTGAGTTTATTCGCTCCAGCCTAGATGCAATCCAGTTTAATTGGAAATATGAGCCGATTTTCCAAGCAGTAAAAACAGAATTCTTCTTTGATGTTACGGAAGATGCAGCAGATATGCGCCGAAAATCAGATATTCTGGAAAACTATGTACTCGAAAATGGAATTCAAAATAAATGGAAATGGGAAAAAGAAGGTGACTGGGTTTATCGGAAAATCCGGGGTCTTTCTACCAACGTTTTGCCTCAAACAGATGAAGAGTTAAGCACACAAAATATTATTAATGAAATGCGAAATCGTATTTTAATACCACTCTCAACATTAGAAGTAAATTTAACTAAAGCGAAAACAGGACAAGAATTTGCATTAGCACTATACCATTATATAGAGCAAGTCCAAGTTGTAGAGCATTTAGAGGCATGGAGAAGAGTGGCAGAAGCTAGTGGTTATTTGGAACTTGCGCGAGAACATGAACAAGCGTGGAATTCTGTTTCATCACTTTTGGATGAGTTTGTCGAGGTTTTGGGAGAAGAATCTCTTGACTTACCAAGCTTTATAGAAATAGTTGTTACAGGACTTGATGCACTAGAATTTTCACTATTACCACCAGCACTAGATCAAGTAGTTTTATCTGATATGGAAAATGCTATGTTGCTAGATATGAAAGTTATTTTTGCGATTGGAATGAATGATGGTGTGATGCCACTTCGTCAAAAAGACAAAGGAATTCTGTCGGATCAAGATAGAGATTTTTTGAGAGAACAAAAGAGTAATTTAAAACCATCCGCTAAAAATAATATTGGGGAGGAAGATTTATTAGCTTATAAAGTAATTAGTTTGCCAAGTGATAAGTTGTTTCTTAGCTATCCGGCAGCTGACGAGGAAGGAAAAGTATTAAGCGAATCTAATTATCTTCGCAAAATAAAGGGACAACTTAAAAACTTGAGTGAAGCTGTATATTTAACAGATCCAAGTTTATTAAATGATGAAGAACAAAGCAGTTATATTCGATCAAAACAAGCCACATTAGGATTGCTTACAAGCCAACTACAAATGTATAAACGTGGCTATCCCATTTCAAATGTTTGGTGGGATGCATACAATAGTTATTTTAAGGACAAGAAGGAATCTACAACTGCAAAACAAGTATTATCAAGTTTATATTATGAAAATAAAACGGCATCATTGCAAGAAACGACTGCAAAAGGTTTATTTGGAGATAGTATCCATGCAAGTGTCTCTAGAATGGAGAAGTTTTTTAGTTGTGAATTTCAGCATTTTGCTCAATATGGCTTAAAATTAGAAGAACGAGCTCATTTCCAACTTCAAGCGGTAGATATGGGAGAAATTTTTCATGCGGCAATGGAATGGATTTCAGCTGAATTGAAACGTAATAATATGGACTGGGGAAGTTTAAAGGTAGAAGATTGTAAGCACTTGGCAAAACTTGCAATGACATTTTTAGCACCTAAAATTCAACATGAAATTTTACTTAGCTCTAAGCGAATGGAATATATCCAATACAAATTACTCCAAATAATCACAAGAGCAACAACCGTTTTAAATGAGCAGGCAAAAAGTAGTGCCTTTAGACCAGTTGGATTAGAGGTTGATTTTGGATTAAAAGGTGATATTCCACCATTAAAAATACCATTACAATCAAATAGTGAGCTACTTTTACAAGGTCGAATTGACAGGATTGATGTGGCAGAGCAAGATAATCGTACTTTTCTACGTATCATCGATTATAAATCAAGTTCACATGATTTAGCACTTACAGAAGTTTATTATGGACTGGCGTTACAGATGCTCACATATTTAGATATTGTGGTAATGAACGCACAGAAAATGCTTGGGAAAGAAGCAGAACCAGCAGGGGTGCTTTATTTCCATATGCATAATCAGTTTGTTGAATCGGACAAAGAATTAACGGAAGATCAGCTTGCTAAAGAAATACAAAAAAGTTCTAAAATGAAAGGATTAATTCTCTCTGACCCAGTTGCGGTTTCTTTAATGGATACAACGCTTGAAAAAGGAAAATCATCAACTATTATCCCAGCTGAGATTAAGCAAAACGGAGAACTTAGTGCTAGATCAAGAACTGCAACAAGAAGTGATTTTGACAAGATGCGTCAATTTGTACGCAATAAATATCAAGAAGCTGGCAATAAAATTTTGGATGGTTCAGTTTCAATCAATCCATATAAATTAAAAGAAAGAACACCTTGTCAATTTTGTGGATTTCGTTCGTTTTGTAGTTTTGACCCGTCATTAACAAGTAATCAATATAGACATTTAACAAATGAGAAGACAGAAACTATATTAAAGAAAATAGATATAGAAGGAGGAACGCAGTAGCATGAGTCTATATATACCTGACAAGCCGAATGATTCAACATGGACAGACGATCAATGGAAAGCTATTCAAGCAGATGGGCAGAACATTCTAGTAGCTGCTGCTGCGGGCTCTGGGAAAACAGCTGTCCTTGTTACAAGAATTATTGAAAAACTGATTGATGAAACAACCAACTGGAATGTGGATGAATTGTTGATAGTAACATTTACAAATGCATCCGCAGCAGAGATGAAATTTAGAATTGGTAAAGCTTTAGAAGAAGCCCTTACCCAAAATCCGGATTCAGTGCATTTGAAAAAACAAGTGGCACTACTAAATTATGCATCTATTTCAACACTTCATTCATTTTGTCTAGAAGTCATTCGAAAACATTATTTTGAAGCAGATATTGATCCTAATTTTCGTTTAATTGAACCAATTGAGAGCAGTATGATTAGAGATGAAGTGCTTGAAGACCTTTTAGAAAAAGCTTATGGTACTAAAAATAATGATGCATTCTTCCATCTAGTAGACTCGTTTACAGGAGACAGAACTGATAACGAATTGCATATGCTAATATCCAAACTGTATGATTTTTCAAGAGCTAACCCTACTCCAGATATATGGCTAGAAAAAATGGTGGAATTATATGATGCGAAAAATATCACATCTATTACCGAACTACCCTACTTCCCAATAATTAAAGAAGATATTGAGCTTCGAATTGGCCAAGCTAAAAACAACTTATTAACCGCAATAGATTATGCAAGTGAAATTGGCGGACCAGAGCCATATCTTAGCACGTTAGAAGGAGATTTAGAGCAATTTAGTATGTTGACTCAAATGAATTGGGATAGTTGGGAAAGTGTAAAAATAAGTATCGAAAATGTTGATTTTAAGAGGATACCTACCCTTAAAAATAAAAGTGATTACGATGAGGAATATGTTGAACAAACGAAAAAGTATCGGGATGCAGCAAAAAAAGAAATCAAAAATATTTTAGTTGACTGGTTTTCCAGAATGGAAGTTAATTATTTAACTGATTTAGAAAAAATGAAACCAGATATTAAAACTTTAAGTGAGTTAGTGAAAAAATTTGCACAAAACTTTTTTGAAGAAAAACAAAAACGAGGTGTCTTAGATTTTAATGATTTAGAACACTTGGCTTTAAAAATTTTACAAAAAGATGGTGTTCCATCTGAAGTTGCAAAGAGCTATCAAAAACAATTTAAAGAAGTGCTTATTGATGAATATCAAGATACAAACATGGTGCAAGAAACCATCTTAATGTTGGTGAGCACAATGAGTGGAGCACAAGGGAACTTGTTTATGGTTGGTGATGTAAAACAATCTATTTATCGCTTTCGTTTAGCAGAACCCACTTTATTTATGACAAAATATCAAGCATATCAACAAGATGGATCAGGTGGAGGAATACGGATAGATTTATCCCGTAATTTCAGAAGTAGAAAAGAAGTGTTAGATGTTACGAACTTTATTTTCCATCAGTTAATGGACAAAAAAGTAGCGGAAATTGATTATGATAATGCTGCCGAATTAACATTAGGTGCCCATTTTCCAGAGTCTAAAGATATGGCGACAGAGCTGTTGTTAATTGATATGAAAGCAGAAGAAAAAGAAGTGGAAGATGACGCATTATCACCACAAGAACTCCAGAAAAATCAAGTAGAAGCCAGAGCAATTGCGCTGAAAGTAAGAGAAATGATAGATAATAAGTTCCCGATTTATGATAAAAAAATGCAACAAAATAGACCGATTCAATATCGAGATATTGTTATTTTAGCACGAGCAATGACTAGTGCGCCGGATATTGAGGAAGCAATGAAGATTCAAGACATTCCATTTTACGCAAATAATAATTCTGGTTATTTTGAAACAACAGAAGTGGCTACAATGATTGCGCTTTTGAAAGTTATTGATAATCCTTACCAAGATATTCCGCTAGCGGCCGTATTAAGGTCACCGATTATTGGCTTAACAGAAGAAGAACTAGGACAAATTCGGATGGCAAAGAAAAAAGGTTATTTCTTTGATGCAATGTTAGCTTTTAAAGATACTGTTATTTCGGAAGCAGCAGATAAAATTAGTGCGTTTATTAATCAATTAAATAACTGGCGTGAACTATCTATTCGTGAGAATCTGACTTCATTAATTTGGCAAATCTATCAAGAAACCAATTTTTATGAATTTGTTGGTGGTTTACCAGGTGGTAAGCAACGTCAAGCGAATTTAAGAGCTTTATATGATAGAGCTAATCAGTATGAAAAAACTTCATTCCGAGGTCTATTTCGATTTGTCCGATTTGTAGAGCGTTTAGAAATTCGTGGCGATGATCTTGGTACTGCTAAAACTTTAGGCGAAAAAGAAGATGTTGTTAGAATGATGACAATTCATGCAAGCAAGGGACTAGAATTTCCTGTGGTAATAGTTTCAGGCTTAAGTAGAAAATTTAATATGCGAGATATTTATAGTAAAACATTATTAGATAAAGATTATGGCTTTGCATCTGCCTACAGAGATGTAGAAAAAATGATTGTATATCCAACTATTATGCAGCAAGCAATGAAACAAAAGAAAATGCGTGAAATGATTGCAGAAGAAATGCGTGTTTTATATGTAGCGCTCACTCGTGCAGAAGAAAAACTAATTTTAACTGCTACGGTTCCTGATTTTGAAAAAACAAGCAAGCTATGGTTGCAAGTTGGAAAAGAAAAAAAGACCATTTTACCTGCAGCGATAAGGGCTAAAGCAAAATGCTATTTAGATTGGATTGGACACACATTAATTCGCCACCCTAGTTTTAAAGAGCTATTATGCGAAGAAATCATTGAACCTCTTCCAACTAATATGTTGCTCCAAATAGAAATTAAGATGAAAGACATGTTTTTATCCAGTGAAATAACAGAAAGTAAACAAGGCAATTGGCTCGAAAATGTGAGGTCTCATCAACCAGTACCAGTTCAAAGCCCGTATAAGGACGAAATTGAGCGTTTTATGAACTATCGGTATAAAGACGAAGCCGCAACTGAAATTCGCGCCAAACAATCTGTGACGGAACTAAAACGACAATTTACTTTGCAAGACAGTTGGAGTGATACGACTCTTTTAAAAGACTTCCAAAAAGTATCACTAGATCGACCTAAATTTTTACAACAAAACAAATTATCCGCAACCGAAATAGGCACAGCCATGCATACATTAATGCAGGCAGTCTCCTTAGAAGTTAAACCTAGTGAGGAAGATGTGAAACGCCTTTTACAATCAATGAGAGAAAAAGATATTCTGACAGAAGCGCAAGTCAAGGCTATCAATATAGAACAAATTATTGGTTTCTTTGAATCAGAATTAGGTGAAAAAGTACTTAAGGAAAAAGATTATGTGAAGCGTGAAGTTCCTTTTAGTTATTTGTTACCTGTAGTTAAACTATACAAAGAAGCGAATATTGATGAACATGTTCTTATCCAAGGTGTTGTTGATAGTATGATTGAACAAGAGGATTCAATCATCTTAATCGATTATAAAACAGATAAAATAACAGGAAGATATGCTAACTGGGAAGTGGCTGAAAAAGTAATGAAAGAACGCTATCAAATACAAATCAAACTTTATGCAGAAGCTATCCAAGCAATAAGTGGAAAACAAGTATCTCAAGCATATTTATACTTTTTTGATGGACAACATATGTGCCAAATAAACACAAAGGAAGGTTTTTAAATGAAATGGATAAGCTATCATTATAAGGGGCAAGCTAATTATGGCGTTTTAACAGATGAAAATGAAATTGTTCCAGTACAAGCTATTTTGGTAAATCCTCCTAAAACGTTACTTGATTTTATAAAAAAAAGACCAGCTATTCAGGATATAAATGCTACTAAAGAAAGGATTTCCATCGAGCAAGTAGAAATTCAAATTCCGTTATTACCACCAAACAATATAATGGCAGTTGGCAAAAACTATTATAAACATGTATTAGAAATGGGGACAAAAGAAGATGTTCCAGATGATATATTAGTATTTACAAAAAGTAAAAATAGTTTATTACCCCATAATGGCGAGATAGAATTACATCAAAATATAACGAGTCAACTTGATTATGAAGGAGAGCTTGCCGTAATAATTGGCAAAGAAATCAGAGATGTATCAGAAGAAGAAGCTTTATCTGCCATCTTTGGATTTACAATCATTAATGATATTACCGCTAGAGATATTCAGAAGAGACATAAACAATTTTATCTAGGGAAAAGTTTAGATGCAAGCTGTCCTATGGGTCCTTGTGTATTAGCTTATGATACGAAAGAAGATATAACTTTCCATATTGAAACAAAAGTAAATGATGAAATAAGGCAATCTGATTCTACGGAGAAATTTATTTTTAGTTTAGCCGAAATTATTTCTAGTTTATCAAAAGGACATACGCTGCTTCCCGGTGATATAATAGCAACTGGAACGCCAAGTGGTGTTGGAAGTGGTATGAAGCCTCCTAGTTTTCTAAAAGAAGGAGATATGGTTGAAATCACAATTAATCGAATTGGTACATTGCGAAATAAAGTAAGAAAATCTTAAAGGAGAGAGGCGGAGATTCAGATGTGGGGATATATTCATTTAATTTCTTGGGTAGCAATTGTAATACTGACGATAGTGGCTTTGGTCATCTATCCAAAATCAACCAAAAGCTTTACAATCATACAAATGATTAATCGAGTTTTTTATATTTTAGTTATTTTAAGTGGGATTATGATGGTTCAATACAGCATTGAACAAAGTTGGATTTTAGCGATATTTAAAATTTTAATGGGAATTATTGTTATTGGGGTTGTCGAGATGTTACTTAGTTATCGAAAACAACAAAAGCCAACAGGAATGTTTTTAATGATTTTTGTTATCGTAGTTGTTCTTACAGTATCATTAGGGTTCTATTTATCAGGTGGTTATCCATTATTTAATTAAAAATAAAAAAATTAAACAAAAAGACTTCTCTTTTCTCCAGAAAGTTGGTATGTTATGTGAGGGCAAAAAAAGGAGAGAAGAAAATGAGTTCAAATATAGTATATAAAGAGTATGCTAAAAAAACTGCTATAGCCATCATAGCAGCACTTTTAAATGCGATTGGCATGAACTTCTTTTTAATACCAGCACAAGTATATGCGGCTGGATTAAATGGGGTTGCGCAATTAGGTTCGGATATGTTGCGAGATTCAATGAATATTTCTATATCAACAGGACTACTTGTTCTATTGTTAAATATTCCAGTTGCAATTTTAGGCTGGTTAAAAGTAGGGAAATCATTTACGGTTTTTAGTTTTTTAACAGTTGCATTTATGTCTTTTTTCTTAATTGTTATACCAGAAGTACAGGTGTCAAATGATATTTTGCTTAACGCAATTTTTGGAGCATTAATAGCATCTGTCGGAATTGGTTTAGCATTGAAGTTTGGTATTTCTACAGGTGGCCTGGATATTGTTGCGATGTACATTACGATTAAGACTGGGCGCTCATTTGGAAAGTATTTTTTGCTGCTAAATGGTGTAATTATTATTGTAGCAGGTTTTGCCTATGATTGGACATTTGCACTTTATACGCTTATCTCTTTATACGTTCAAAGTAGAGTCATTGATATTATTCATACAAGACATCAAAAACTGACGGTAATGATTATGACACAACATGCTGACACTGTTATTCAAGCAATCCATGATAATATGGTACGTGGTATAACGGTTGTAGATGCGATGGGTGGTTATTCTAAAGAAGATGTATCAATGTTAATCATGGTCATTACTCGATATGAATTGTATGATATCACGCATATTGTTGGGGAGTTTGATTCGAAGGCATTTATTAATGTAATGGAAACGTCAAGTGTGTTTGGAGATTTTCGTTCAGAAGCTGACCAAAAACTAGCGATGGCGATGTACAAGAATAAAATGATGTAAAAAAACTACAAAAAAATGGCGTCACAAAAAATTAGAGTTTCTAACTTTTGTAACGCCATTTTTGAAAACTTCCATTATAAATTTAAGTTTTCTTCCAAATATACGGCTATCCCATCATCTTGATTGGATGCTGTAATAACATTAGCCACATTTTTGACAGAATCAGTCGCATTTCCCATTGCGACACCAACGCCTGCATAATCTAGCATTTGTAAGTCGTTATTTTCATCGCCAAATGCAATGATGTCTTTTTGGTCGAATCCAAGTGTTTTCGCGGCGGCTTTTATGCCAATTGCTTTATGAATTCCGAATTTGATGATTTCGACTGCTGGCCATTGGGATGCACCCCAGGTATGATGTGAGATAACATCGGCAAGTGACTCATCTAAATGTTTGCTAATTAAGCCAAGTTGGTCTAGCTTACCGAAAAACAATAATGAAGTAGCATCTGATTGAATGGTATCGCGAATATTTCCAAAAACCACATTTTCAGTACCTAAATGGAATGTCTCAGGAATGCTATTATTTCGTTCTTTTAAAAAGACACTATCCTGCACTTCTGCTGCAATATTATCAAGCGAAAAATCATTGGTGAAATCAAGTAATTCTCGTACAACTTGTAGATCAATTGCATGATGATAGCCATCAGCAAATGTTGTTAGCTTTGGGTGATGATAAACAGCGCCATTAAAGTTTACTATAGGTGTAGTTAGTTCGAGTTCTTCATAATATAAATTGCTAATTCGGTATGGTCGTCCTGTAGCAATCATTACTTCATGACCTGCCATCCGAGCTTTTTCTAGAGTTTTTTTCGTATGGGAAGAGATGGTTGAGTCATCTCTAAGAGTTGTGCCATCGAGGTCTAGTACGATTAATTTTTTAGACATAGTTTGCTCCTTTAATTCATATGTTTAGTTCAAAACTGCCCTTCATGCTAAAATAAGGGCACAAGTCAATGATAGACGTTTACTGTTGTTTTGTAAATGATTCTGTCCTTTACCAAGTCTTAATAATTCTTATAGAAACGAGGCGCTACAATGATTCATGTTGAAAGTGAACAAATTGCGAATATTCCAGTATTACATATTAGTAACAGTGAAAATACACATGAAATATTGCCGACTATTATTTTTTATCATGGTTTTACTTCTCAAAAAGAGTTGTATCTGCATTATGGATATTTACTAGCACAACGAGGATTTCGAGTGATTTTGCCAGATGCTAAATTACATGGAGAGCGGCTTTTGGATGCGAATCCAGAAGATCAAGCAACTTATTTTTGGGATGTTATTGAAGCAAATATCAATGAATTTCCGCTGATTACGAAAGAATTAATAAACGCTGGGAAAACAGATGCTAGTCGTATTGGTGTTGGTGGTGTTTCGATGGGGGCTATTACATCGCTTGGCCTTCTAGGTAAGTACGATGAAATAAAAGTGGCAGTTAGTTTGATGGGAAGTGCCTACTATGTCGATTTTGCAAAAGAATTATCAAAGTATGCTACAGCACAAGGAATGGCTTTTCCGTATGATGTGAATGAACGAATACTTGCTTTGCAAAAATACGATTTAACGCGAAATCTCACAAAAATTAATAATCGTCCGCTACTATTGTGGCATGGTAAAAAGGACGATGTGGTGCCTTTTGCGTATAGTGAAAAACTTTATCAAACACTTGTAGAAGAGAGTTTGGCAGATAATGTTAAATTTGTGATTGATGACAATGCGAAACATAAAGTATCGGTAGAAGGGATGGTTGAAGGAGTTAGTTTTTTCGAGAAATTCTTATAATGAAAATCATTCTCATATATGATACAATGAATGTACAAAATGGCAAAAAGGAGGCATGTACTTCATGGATGAGCAACTAAAAGAAAATCTTATGGGCGCACTGGAACAAGTGATTGATCCAGAGCTTGGTATTGATATTGTTAACATTGGTCTTGTGTACGATGTTGAATTGGATGATGATGGACTTTGCACCGTTTCAATGACACTTACAACGATGGGTTGTCCACTTGCTGGAATTTTAACTGAGCAAGTACAAATGGCATTAAGTGATATCCCGGAAGTGAAGGATACAAATGTTAACCTTGTTTGGAACCCACCTTGGACAAAGGATCGTATGTCACGCTACGCAAAAATAGCACTTGGCATTCGTTAAAATTAAATAAAAGTAAACAGGTAGGACATTTTTAGTCATACCTGTTATTTTTATAGGACAGAATAGAGGATAACGTGATGGATTACCAATTGATAAGTGATTATAAAGACAATGATAAATATCGAGCAAGTTTTAACCGTCTAGCAGAAAGTACATTTGATATTAATCTGGAAGAATGGTATCAACAAGGTTTCTGGAACGACAAATATATGTGCTATTCTTATTTGCATAATGAGAATGTTATCGCGAATGTTTCGATTAACAAAATGGAACTAAAATATCAGGGGAAAGAATACCAAGCTATACAGATAGGGACTGTTATGACCCATCCCAATTATAGAAAACAAGGACTAGCGACTAAGTTAATCAATCAAGTAATAAGCAAATATGAAGACCAATATGATTTTTTCTATCTTTTTGCGAATGACTCGGTACTTGATTTTTATCCGAAGTTTGGATTTGAACGAGTGGATGAAAGTAGTTTTACCATAGATGCAACTAGCTTGAAAAAACAATTTTCAAAAGTAAAAAAGCTGAATCCAAAAAATAAAATGGATTTTCAGCTTATAAATCGAATTGTTTCCAATAGAATGCCATTGTCTACAGTTTTGGATGTAAAAAATAACGAAGATTTACTGATGTTTTATTTGTTAAATGCTTTAAAGGATGCTACATACTATGTGGAGGAACTAGATGCAATTGTCCTTTTTGAGCAGGAGGAGACGGATTTATATGTATTGGATATTATTAGTACAAAAAAACTAGATGTAGTGGATGTTTTAAGATATTTAGTAACCAAAGAAATTGAGACTATTCATTTATCTTTTACACCGGAAAAAGATAAACTTATTGATGCTGCATATATCATCGAGACAGAAGATATGTTATTTATGCGTCCGAATGTATTTGTAGAAAATCCTTATTTTTTATTTCCATCTACTTCTCATGCTTGAGTGGGTTGTTGCTCTATTTTGGCTAAGCGTTCTTCTAATCGCTGTTGATGCTTATATTGCTTTACAATTCTTTTAGCTAATTGTAGTTCAGCTTGAGCAGTCATTAAGTGATCTTGTCCATGAATTAGTAAAAAAGATGGATGCGCTACAGATTCTGTATCACGAATAGACACTAATTTTGTTTGCCAAACATGACCTTCTTGAAATTGCTCTTGAGCGGATTGTAAATGTTTATCTGCCTCATCAAATTGGTATTTTTCAGCGTAATCAATTGCTTCATATGCTTCTTTACGTGTATTTCCACCATGCAAAATAAGTTTCACAACAGCTTCCTCTACTTGAATTTCCATTTTTCCACCCCAACAGTTGATAGTTTATTTCTTTTATTGTAGCAAAAGCTAGAAGGATATGACAATAAATTAGCAATAAATCAGCCTATGGAAGGATGTTTTTCATTTTTTCTCACGTATAATTAAGAAGAAAAGTGTGGAGGGATAAAAAGTGGAAGAACGTTTATATGAACTTGAAGATAAAGTACAAGATTTAGAACTAGAAGTACATGATTTACGTGGAAGAATTCAGCTATTAGAAGATAAACCAAACGCTCGTCCTAGTTTACTTGGTCATAATGTATGGGTATTAATTCCGCTAGTTGCTATTCTTTCTTGGATGATTGTAGAAATTATGGATTAAAAAGGAACCTTTATTGGTTTCTTTTTAATCTATTTTATATACAAATAGCGCAGAACGGAGACTTTTGAGTTGTTTTTGAAGTTGTCACAAAAAATCTATATTTATTTACTTGCTTTTTTCAAGAACAATAGTAAAATAAGTTATAGGAAAAGGTTTTATCTCGATGAAAGTTACCTTTAAAAAAATGTGATTTTCATGGGGATAAGACCCTATCATGGTTATAATGACTTTTGGTGTATCCATCTTCCAATAGAGTAACAACTGGTCAGACATCTGTTTAGACACCAAAATCATTATTTGTTTTCATTCATCTCATTAGCCGTGTAGTTTATGTTTATGCCTCATCCCGTTATGCATAGACGACCGAACATGATGGCAACGCTGGAAATGTTTATTTTCAGCGTATTTTTTTGTCTTCTTTTAAGCGGAATGATTTTAATAAGCCTATAGTTACTGGTATACTGTAGTAGAGAATAGGAGGAGATTCAGATGACTTTGAAAGGCAAAAAAATAATTGCATTAGTAAGCGATGACTTTGAGGATTTAGAACTTTGGTATCCGGTGCTTAGACTGCGAGAAGAAGGCGCTTCTGTACATTTAGTAGCAGAAGAAGCGAAGAAAGTTTATCACGGAAAATATGGTGTTCCTGTCACTTCTGATTATGATTTTGATTCTGTACGTGCAGAAGATTATGACGGAATTATCGTACCAGGTGGTTGGTCTCCAGACAAGTTACGCCGATTTGATAGTGTCTTAAATTTGATTCGTTCGTTTGATACAGCCAAAAAACCAATTGGTCAAATTTGTCATGCTGGTTGGGTACTTATTTCGGCAGGGATTTTGGAAGGTATCAATGTTACTAGTACTCCAGGAATTAAAGACGATATGATGAACGCTGGTGCAATCTGGCATAATCAACCAGTTGTAACGGATGGTCATATTATTTCAAGTCGTCGGCCACCAGATTTACCTGAGTATCTCCCAGCACTTATTGCCGCTTTTGAAAAATAATAAAAGAAGCATTCTCCAGTCAATCGGGGAATGCTTCTTCTATTTAAAAGTAAAATGTGACGATAAAACCAATAAAACTAGGAATTGCTACAACTAAAAGCAGGATACTCCAACGCAATTGGCTCTTTCGACTAGGATTTCCACTACGACCTCCAAAAGAAACGAAAGCCGATAAGATGATGGATGCAAAAACAAGGATGGTTGTCACAATGGAAAATAAGCTGGATAAGGTATAATTTGACGTTAGAAAGCTTGCTAGAAAAACAACGATAGCAAGACCTATCCCAGCTAAAAAAGATTTTAAAAACACAACAAGTTCAACTCATTTCTAAATAGTTTCTCTCTTCTTTATAGCAAAAGAGTTGTTTTTTGTCCAATTAAAAGCGCCTGCCAGAATGGAGCAGACGCTTGTTTGTTAATGAGGTAAAAAGGCGACAAGGATAAAGAATAAAATCGCGATAACAATTAAGAACCAGTTAAGTTCACGCCATTTACCAGTGAAAACTTTTAATACTGGGTAAGAGATAAATCCAAATGCTAGTCCGATTGCAATACTTGAAGTAAGTGGCATAGCTAGAATAACTAAGAAAGCAGGGAAAGCTTCGTCTAATGTATCCCAATCAATTTCTTTTACAGCACCAATCATCATGCTACCAACAATAATAAGCGCAGGGGCAGTAATGGCTGAAATCCCTGATACCGCACCAACTAGTGGAGCAAAGAAAGCGGAAACCATAAATAAAATTGCGACAGTCAGTGTTGTAAGCCCGGTACGACCACCAGTTGCAACTCCGGCAGATGATTCAATATAAGCACTTGTTGGTGTAGTACCAAACATCGAACCAACACTAGTTGCAACAGCATCCGCCATTAGAGCTTGTTTAGCATTTGGCAAAGATTCGCCCTTCATTAGACCAGCTTTTTTTGCAACACCGATCATTGTACCAGTTGTATCAAAAATAGTTATAAGTAGGAAAGATAGGACAACCGCGTATAGACCGTAACTGATCACATCACCAAAAGCGTGAAGCGGATTAGTGAAAACGAATTCTGGCATTGGCGGCATTTTAACAATTCCATCTGTAAATTTAAGTTCGCCAGTAAAGAATGCAATAATACCTGTTGCAATCATTCCGATAAATAAAGCACCTTTTACGTTTAAAGCTAGCAGTATTAAAGTAATCAGCAACCCAACAATTGCAAGAAGCGCTTCTTGAGAATGTAAATCACCTAAGCCTACTAAATTAGAATCATTAGAAACGATAATACCAGTCATTCTAAAACCTAAGAAAGCAATAAATAGACCAATACCAGCTGTGATACCAGCTTTTAAATTATGCGGGATAGCTTCAATGATTTTTTCACGAAGCGGTGTTAAGGAAAGTAATAAGAAAATAATACCTGCTACAAAGACCGCAGCAAATGCGACCGAATAATCTAGTTTTTGTGTTGTAACCACTGTGACAAAGTAAGCGTTCATTCCAAGTCCTGGTGCAATAGCGATAGGATAATTAGCGAAAATCGCCATCCATAATGTACCAATAACTGCGGAAATAATAGTTGCCATGAAGACAGTGTTGAAAGGCACACCAGCTGCAGAAAGGATTGCTGGGTTAACTACAACGATATATACCATCGTTAAGAATGTAGTAAAACCAGAGATAACTTCAGTTTTAACATCTGTACCGTTTGCTTTTAATTGAAACATGCGTGTGTTTCACTCCTTTTTTTAAATCTTACTAAATGGTAAATAACGAACATTAAAAACCACAACTTCAATATTATTCGTTTTTTACTAAAAAAGCAACCCCTTTTGAAAGATTTGTTAAATAGTTTTTCTATGTTAAAATAAAACTATCATTTATACTAGGAGGATGCTTATGAAGGCAGTAGTTTTTGATTTTGATGGCACTATGCTGGATACAGAGAATTTATGGTATAGCGAAACAATGAATTATATAAAGAAAAATTATCAAATTGATTTACCAGACGAAATTTATCAACAAATTATTGGAACGAGTGAAGAACCGATTATTACATATATGATGGAAGCGACAAATGGAACTTTTGATAAAGAAGCATTTTTGACTACCGTTGCGGAAGCTTGTCATACTGGACAAGAGTTGCTTGGTTTTAGAGCTGGATTTGAAGCTTTTTTCCAAGAAGTTAAAGCAAAAGGATACAAGATTGGACTTGCTACGAGTTCTGGTTATCAATGGATTGAATCAACGTTAGAACGATTGGGGATTTTAGACGACTTTGAAACAATTCAAACCGCAGATCATGTGGAGGAAATTAAGCCACATCCGGCCCTTTATATGCAAGCGGTAGAAGCTTTAGGAGTTAAACCAGAAGAAGCAATCGCGATTGAAGACTCAAATAATGGTGCTTTATCGGCAATAGAAGCTGGTTTAAAAGTCTATATTGTTCCTAATGAAGCTACAAAAACAATTGCATTTCCAAAAGAAGCTACAGTTGTTTCTTCTTTTGCTGAAATTAATTTATCATAAAAAGAGTAAACTTGGAGGCAAATTGCTTTTTCTCTAAGTTTACTCTTTTTTTAGAATGTTAATTTAGCTAGGCGGTTAAAGGCTTCTTCTAATATGCTAATATCTTGTGTTGCAGCAAGGCGTACATAATTATCGCCTGATTCGCCAAATGCTAGTCCAGGAATAACAAGTACTTGTGTTTCTTTTAAAACATATTCTGTAAATGAAACGGAATTCATTCCTGAGCCAGTAATATTAATAAAAGCATAAATAGAACCTTTTAATGGATGAAGAGAGAGATACGGAATTTCTTCCACTCGTTTTGAGATGTATTCTAGCCGTTTTTGGAAGGTTTCTGTTACTAAAGGAATAAGTTCTTCTGAATGATTCAACGCGTAAATAGCTGCCCTTTGAGACGGTGTAGGAGCTGAATAAGTAATTCCTTCGTTAATTATCTTCGCAGCTTCGTTTAAATAAGTTGGTGCAATCATATAACCCAATCGCCAACCAGTCATTGCAAAGTTTTTAGACATACTTCCAAAAGTAATTGTGTGATCTGGTGCAAATTTTGCCATAGGAATAAAAGGTTCATAAAAACTAAAACCATCATATACTTCATCAGATAATATAAAGAAATCGTATTTTTTGGCTAGATGTGCTATTTTTTCAAATGTTTCCGGCGAGAAAACGGCACCAGTTGGATTGTTTGGTGAATTGAGTATTAATGCTTTGGTTTTATCTGTAATGGCTGCTTCTAAAATATCTACATTGATAGCAAAACCATCTTTTTCGTAGGTAGGAATGATGATAGGTGTACCACCAGAATTTAAGACTTGATCTTTGTAAGGAGAAAAGTAGGGTTCATGAATAATGACTTCATCGCCTGGATCAAGGATTGTTTGAAGTGTTAAAAACATACCATGAAGCGCTCCGACAGTTGCTCGAATTTGAGAGCGTTCAAAAGCTAAGTCATAATTCCGGCTGAAATAGCTACGAATGGCATCGATAAGTTCCACATCTCCGCCAGATTCGGTATATTTTGTATGTCCCGCACGAACATCATCAAATGCCGCATTAATAATGGATTCATCTGTAATTAAATCAGGATCTCCAATAGATAAATCAAGGATATCTGGCATAGTTTTTGCGAGTGTTCCTATGTCAGCGAGGATATTAACTGGCATTTGTTGATGTTTTTTGGCGATTTTTGAATTATTCATCATATTTAGTAGTCTCCTTTTTTGTTCATTTTCTATAAGTGCAGATAAACGCCTCACCAAAAGCTGGCAAGACGCAAATATGCTTTATGCTAATACTTTTCCTAAAAAATCTTTGGTACGATCATTTTGCGGATTGCCAAAAATTTCTTCTGGAGTCCCTTGTTCTTGAATAACTCCTGCGTCCATAAACACAACACGGTCAGCCACTTCTCTTGCAAAGCCCATTTCGTGTGTTACGACTACCATCGTCATTCCTTCTTTAGCTAATGATTTCATAACATTAAGAACTTCGCCAACCATTTCCGGATCAAGAGCAGAAGTTGGTTCATCAAAAAGCATAACATCTGGATTCATTGCAAGCGCACGAGCAATAGCAACCCGTTGTTGTTGACCACCAGATAATTGGGAAGGATAGCTGGTTGCTTTATTAGCTAAGCCAACTTTTTCAAGTAATGCGAGTGCATGTTTTTTGGCAGCAGCGGTATTTTCATTTTTCACCTTCATTGGTGCAAGCATTAAATTTTCAATGACATTTTTATGTGGAAAAAGGTTGAAGTTTTGAAAAACCATGCCCATTTTTTGACGAAGCTGGTTTACATTCGTTTGTTTTGCCATTAAATCATTATTTTCAAATAAAATATTTCCAGCTGTTGGTTGTTCTAATAAGTTAAGGCAACGTAAGAAAGTACTTTTTCCACTTCCGGAAGGTCCGATAACTACAACAACTTCACCAGAAGAGATTTCAAGATCAATTCCTTTTAAAACTTCCAATTTGCCAAAATGTTTGTGTAAATTTTTAATATTAATCACTTGTTCTCATTCTCCTTTCAGCAACACCTAGTAGTCTGGACAAGCTAAATGTTAGTACAAAGTATATTAATGAAGTGATGACAAGCGGGATAAACGGTTTGAAGCTAGCACCTTGAACCACACCAGTCATAAACATTAATTCTGTCACACCGATAACGGAAACGATGGAAGATTCTTTGATAACAGTAACGAATTCATTTCCAAGTGCCGGAAGAATATTTTTAACAGCTTGCGGTAAAATAATGTAACGCATACTAGCTGATTGTGTCATTCCAAGCGAACGTGCTGCTTCCATTTGGCCTTTGTTTACAGCAGAAATACCTGCACGAATAATTTCAGCAACATACGCTGCACTATTTAGCGATAAGGCAATACAGCCAGAAACGAACGCTGATACATCAAGTCCAATAATTTGAGTCCCAAAAAAGACAATGAAAATTTGAATAAGAAGTGGTGTCCCGCGAACAAATTCAATATAGCAAGATGCTGGCCAGCGTAACCATCTTGTTTTCGCTAGTTTCATTAGTGCTAGTAACGAGCCGAATATAGCCCCGCAAAGTACACCAATAGCAGCAAGAGCAATCGTGATTAAAGTACCTTTAACAAAATAGTTACCGTATTTTTCATAGAAGCTACCGTCTTGGAACATTAGTTTATTTGCTTCTTTTTGATAGCCTTTTAGTAATCCATCGTCTTGAATTTCTTTAATAGAAGTATTCACTTTTTCTTGTAGAGCAATGGAACCTTTTGGCATTGCAATCGCAGTTTCCTTGCTACCATTCGCAAATTTAACATCTGCTAAAGCAAGTGATTTATCTTGACTCAGATATGCTTCTGCAACAGGACCTTCTAGGACAAGCGCACTTACCTTATTACTTTTTAAATTAAGAATTAAATCAGGTACTTTTTGAAGTGAAACAACATCAGAACCGATTAATTCATTTTTTGCTAATTCTTCTTGAGTAGTTTGTTTTTGCGCACCAACCTTCACGCCGTTAAAATCATTTACGCTAGTATATTTTTCTTTATCTGCTTTTCTTACAACTACTCGCTGTTGAACAAACATGTAAGAATCAGAGAAATCGACTTCTTTTTGACGTTCTGGTGTTGGGGACATTCCAGAAATAATCATATCAATTTTACCAGTTTTCAGTGAGCCGAGTAAACTATCAAAGTTCATTTCTTTAATATCTAATTTAACATCTAAATCTTTAGCAATTTTTTTGGCAATACTTACATCAAAACCAACAATTTCATCTTTTCCGTCAATGGTTTGATGAAATTCATATGGCGGATAGTCAGCAGAAAGACCAACTGTTAATACACCTTTTTCTTGGATTTTGGTCAATGTTTCATCTTGTTTATCAGCAGCAAATGCTGTAGTAAAGCCAGAAAATACAAATATAAAAATTAGTGCGATAGCTATGAGCTTTTGTAATAAATTTTTCTGCATGGATACAACTCCCTTTAGTCTATGATAAATAAACGGTTATTATCGATGCTTATTATAATACATGAAAATGATTAAATATGCAATATGTTTTTAAATAATTCTCTTTTTATGCTGAAATTTGTTTGTTTATTCAAAAATATGCATAAAAAAGGAACCCGCCTAAGCAAGGTTCCTAGTTGTTTATAAGAAAAAGTTAAGTACATAGAAGATAAGTGCAGCAATTGTTGCAGAAATAGGTAAAGTGATTACCCATGTAATAATCATCCGCTGCGCAGTATCCCATTTTACACCTTTAACACGGTGAGCTGTACCAACACCAAGAATAGAAGAACTAATTACGTGTGTTGTACTTACTGGTAAGTGGATAAATGTTGCGCCAAAAATAATGATAACAGAACTTAAGTCAGCTGCTACACCATTAACAGGCTTGATTTTCATAATTTTACCACCGACTGTTTTGATGATTTTCCAACCACCAATACTTGTACCAACTGCCATTGCAATCGCACAAGCTACTTGAACCCACAATTGAACATCGTCTGTTTTTTGAAAACCGCCGGCGATTAAAGCCATGGTGATAATACCCATTGATTTTTGTGCATCATTTGTACCATGTGTATAAGATTGTAAAGCAGCAGTTCCGACTTGAAGCATTCTAAATCTTCTATTCGTCGTCGCTAAATTCAAGTTCTTTAAGAAAATCTTAAAGAGAGAATAAATGGTATATCCGACAACGAAAGCAAGAACTGGAGAAACGAGTAAACCGATAATGATTTTTGAAAATCCGCCATATTCGAGAGCTGCAAAACCAGCAGAGGCAATAGCTGCTCCAGCGATAGAACCAATTAGTGCATGAGAGGAACTACTCGGAATTCCAAAGTACCAAGTGATTAAATTCCACGCAATAGCAGATAATAGTGCTGCCAAAATGACAAGCTCTCCGTGGTCCAAGCTAAAGGGATCAACAATATCTTTTGTAATAGTTTTAGCTACGCCAGTAAATGATACGGCACCAACAAAGTTCATAACTGCAGCAAGAATGATTGCATGTCTTGGCTTTAAGGCTTTTGTAGAAACACTAGTCGCGATTGCATTTGCTGTATCATGAAACCCATTAATTAGGTCAAATGCCAGAGCTGCAAGAACGATGACGAGGGTGATAAGAAACATTCCTTCCATCTATCTAGGCCCCTTACGCATTTTTCATGACAATTGATTCAAGTGTATTAGCCACACTTTGACAACTATCAGCAATGTCTTCTAATTTTTCATAAACTTCTTTTAAACGAATAAGTTTAATTGGATCTTTTTCGTTTTGGAAAAGTTGGATAAGTGATTCGCGGTAAACATCATCACATTGAGATTCATAATCTTTAATTTGAATAGCAAGTTTACGAACATCTTTTAATTTTTTATCAAAAACAAGGTCTACTGCTTTTTCGATCTCTACAGTGCTTGCTTGAATTGCTTGGATAAATTTAGTCATATATTCATCGTAATGGGTGATTTGGCAGATTTCTAGTGAAAAAGCTGTTTCATCGAGTGCATCCATTACGTCATCTAGGCGGTTGGTAAGTTCTAACATATCCTCACGCTCGATTGGTGTAATGAAAGCGTCGTTTAATTCCAAAATCATTTTGTGAACCATGGAGTCTCCAGCAGTCTCATATTCTTTGATTTTATTCGAGAAAGTATGTAAATCCTCTACCGAATTGATGTTATACGTTGCAAAGAAATTTGCACCTTCATGTAAATTTACTGCAATGTCATGTAACAACGAAGCAAAACGGTCTTTTTTATTTTTAAAAGCCATTTCCTTAATTCCCCCGATCATTTTTGGTCATTAATAATCAGCTCGCTTTTACTTAGAAAAGGGAGCTTTCTTCTTAACGATAAGTTAACAAAAAGAAATAAAAATATGATTGATTTTTACCACAAATTAATACTAACATAGGATGGGAATAAATAGGAAACTTTTTTTTAATAGCTAGTAAAATAATTGTCCTGATAGCGTTTCCAATGGCTGTTTTTAGGTATTTAAGAAAATGAATAAAAAAAGTTGGTTTTTTATGACTTTTTATTAGGAGAGTAAGGCTCATTTCGGTATACTGGTTTTAAAATATAAATTTGTAAAAATAGTGTATAATTCATTTAAGAGAAAAAGTTCACAAATGATTTTCGTGAGGAGGTTTTTGGTTTGACAAAAACATTACAAGATAGAATGATTCTACCTGGAAATGTATCAATTCCTTATATCGGACTTGGTGTGTTTCAAGTTACAGAGCAAGAATTTATCGCGGGTGCTGTAGAAAAGGCAATTGAAGTTGGTTATCGGTTATTTGATACAGCACAAGTTTATAATAATGAAACAATTGTAGGACAAGCTATTGTGGATAGTGCTATTTCGCGGGAAGAGTTATTTATTAGTTCGAAAGTTTGGAACGGTGACCTCGGCTATGATGAAACGCTATTTGCTTTTGAACGAACACTGAAAAATTTGAAGTTGGAGTATTTGGATTTATATTTAATTCATTGGCCGGTTGCGGGTAAGTACCGTGATTCTTGGCGAGCGATGGAACGATTGCATGATGAAAAATTAATTAAATCCATTGGGGTGGCTAACTTTAAGCAACATCATTTAAGTGATTTATTAGTTGCTGCAAATCATAAACCAGTCCTTAATCAGGTAGAAACACATCCGCTTTTACCACAAAATGACTTAAGAAAATATCTTGAAGAACAAAATATTGCGCATGCCGCTTGGTCCCCGCTTGCGAAAGGCATATTAATGCAAAACCCAGTAATTAATGCCATTGCGAAAAAACATGGGGCATTTGTTGACCAAGTTATTCTACAGTGGCATTTGAATCGGAATACAATTATTTTTCCAAAATCAATTACTTCTAGCCGAATTGAAGAAAACTCAAGATTGTCTTATTTCCGTTTAGATGAAAGTGATATGGAAAAAATCGATCGTTTAGCAACTGGCAAACGGGTTGGACCAGATCCAGATGACTTAGAGTACTTTTTAAGTAGCATTGAACGAGAACGGGCGTATTTAACTGATGGTAAAACAGAATGACAGAAATACAAGTTGTTTTTCGCACAAATCGTTCTACTGCGGATGCTCCCCAAATGGAAGCATATATGAAAAATCAATTCCCTTTTTTAGGGATTAGAGCAGACAAACGAAAAAAACTCCTAACTACTTTTTTAAAAGAACAAGGAGAGCCTAATGATTTGTTACGGCTTGTTATCGAATTATTTAATGAAGAAGAGCGTGAATTCCAATATATCGCGATTGATTTATTAAGTCGTTATGGAAAAAAGCAGTCAAGTGAAGCTATTCAAATATACGAGAAATTAGTTATAACGAAATCTTGGTGGGATACGGTGGATGGACTAGCTGGCACAGTAATAAGCACACATTTTAACCTTTACCCTGAACTTATTCCGCACTATAATGCACAATGGATTAATGGCGATAATATTTGGTTAGCGCGAACAGCGATATTATTTCAACTCAAATATAAAGAAAAGACGGATTCGGAACTATTATTTTCCAATTGCGAAAAATGGTTAGAATCCAAAGAATTCTTTATTCAAAAGGCTATTGGATGGGCACTTCGTCAGTACGCAAAAGTAAACCCAGAAGAAGTTCGGGAGTTTATCAATAGCCATACACTTGCGCCACTTAGTCGTAGGGAAGCAATAAAGCATATCGGGGAGGGGTAAAATGTTACATCATGTGGAATTCAATGTAACAGATATAGAAAAAAGTCGCCTATTTTGGTCAGAATTGCTAGAATTACTTTCTTATGAGTTATACCAGACTTGGAATGAAGGATTTAGTTATAAAAACGAAGATACTTATTTAGTTTTTGTGCAAACGGAGGAAGTTTTTTTGAAAGAAGGTTATCATCGCAAGCGAATTGGTCTTAATCACTTGGCTTTTCACGGAGGATCCAAGGAACGGATAGATTTTTTTCGAGATAAGTTAAAAGCAGAAGGGGTAAAGCTTCTTTATGAAGATCGTTACCCCTTTGCTGGCGGCGAAAATCACTACGCCGTCTTTTTTGAAGATCCAGACAAAATAAAAGTAGAAATTTGTATAGAAGTCACGACATAATGTTGTGGCTTTTTAATATGTCCAATCATCTCCAGCTGGTGCAGAAAAGTTCATTTCTTTGCCTTTAAACGGATGATTTAAATGTAATTTTTCAGCATGTAACATAATTCGATTAGCACGAGGGGAGCCACCATAAAGCGTATCGCCAATAATCGGATGACCAATACCACTTAAATGAACGCGAATTTGATGGGTACGTCCCGTTTCAATTTGGCATTCAACAAGGGAGGTATTTTTTTCTGTATCATTTTCTAAAACGGTGACATGAGTGACTGCGGGTTGACCATATGGACTGATTTGACGTCTAGAACCATGATGTCGATCCTCGCCAATAGGTTTATTAATAGTTTGCATCACAAGCCCCCAAGTACCATCAACTGCTGCAAGATACGTTCGGTGAATTGCTCTGTTTTCCATTTGCCAAGAAAGGCCAGCGATAGCTAGTTTGTTTTTAGCAAAAAGCACTAATCCAGAAGTTGTTTGATCCAAGCGATGAACGGCAAGTGCATTTGCTTCTTGGTTCGTTTTCTCTAAATAATATTGTACCGCATTTGCGCAAGTATCCGTTTCATAAGCATCATTGGGATGTGTTTTCATGCCCACTGGTTTATTAACTACTAGTAAAAAATCATCTTCATAAATAATCTCTAAATCATATGCAAAAGTAGCAATTTTCTCATGTAAAATAATTGGCAAAGATAAACTAGCGCCAACAAAAAGTGGTGTGTTCCAATCATCTAGTGGTTTATTGTTAAGTAAAACATCATGAGACATTCTAATTTCATGGCGTGCTTTTTTTCCTAAGTGGAATTTTTCTTGCAAAATATTGGTAAGTGTTAAGCCTTCCCAGTCTTCGATAATTGGTAACGTTATATGAGTCATATAAATTTCATCCATTCTATAGTTTATTGATAAGTTTTTCGGAAATGAGACGGTGATAAACCGGTGTGCCTTTTAAATGTTGTTGAAAAATGAGCGGGGTTTGGAAAGCCAGATAGTTTTCCAATTTTTTCAATTGATTGGATAGAGTGAGATAATAGTTTTTTTGCATAAGCAATCCGGATATTTTCTAAATAAGTAATTGGAGTAACTTGAGTGATTCGTTTAAATGTCCGGTGTAGGTGATAAGGGCTACCGTGACAATCCTCAGCAATTATTTGTAGTGTTAAAGGTTTTGCAAAGTTATCTTTAATATAAGCTTGGATATTTTCGACCCATTCTGTATCTGGAAGTGTTGCGCCGCCTGATTTACATCTTTTACAAGCCCGGTATCCCTGTGAAATAGCTTCTTCCGCATTTTTAAAAATAACGATATTTTCTTTTTTTGGTAAACGGGATTTACAAGATGGATAGCAAAATATTTTAGTGGAAGTTACTCCATAAAAAAATCTACCATCTGCAGTTTTATCATTGTTAGTAATCGCTAACCAACGTTTTTGGGTTAAGTAATAATCCGACACTGTTATCACCTCAACTTCTTATTAATCATAAACGTTCTTGGTGGAAATTGCGAGAGAAACTTTTCTAATCTTGCTTTTTTAACAATAACAAATAGGAAATCAACATTATTTGACGTATAATTAATGATAGAAAGAGGTGGAGATAATGGAGAAAAGATATTATGACTCGATGTTGTTTATGGATGTAGAATTATATCTTGTTGCCACAGATAAGGGGATTATTTATGTTGGTACTGATAAAAAATGGCTGGCTGACGCAGTATTTAATAGTAACAAATTGACCAAATATAAAGATGCGCTTGTTGCTTATGGAAACAAAGAATTGAAAGTTTTCGATTTTCCAATTGAACTAACAGGCAGTGAATTACAAATAGCAGTTTATAAAGCATTAAAAACGATACCATATGGAGAAACAAGAACCTATACAGAAATTGCTGAACAAATAAATCGTCCAAAAGCAGTCCGAGCTATTGGGACAGCGATTGGCAAAAATCCATTATTGCTCATTATCCCATGTCATCGCGTCATCGGTAAAAACGGAAAATTAACTGGTTATAGTGGTGGTTTATTAATGAAAGAAGCGTTATTAATGCTGGAAAAATAATTGAAAATCAATTTTCTTTTAAAAGAAGATTGATTTCTTTTTACATATAGTGTACTATTGTAGATAGTGCACTTAGTTCTTTATATGAAAGTAGGGTGAGAGATGTTTACAATTAATACTAAAAGTCAGCTACCAATATATGAACAAATTGTCCAAAATGTGAAAGAACAAGTTGTGAGTGGCGTGCTGCAAGAAGGAGAGAAAATTCCATCAATTCGTGAATTTGCTAGTAGGATTGGAGTGAACCCAAACACTGTAAGTAAAGCTTATCAAGAATTAGAACGTCAAGAAGTTATTGTCACACTGAAAGGAAAAGGAACGTTTATTGCAAATCAGAAAGAAAGAGTTAGTTCACCAAAAAAATTGGCAGAAACAAAACTAAAACTTAAAGAGAATATTCTAGATTTAGTTTATCTTGGTGTGGAGTTAGAACAAATACATCATTTAATTGAAGAATATAGTAAAGACATCATTGGAGGTGACAGTGTTGAAAGTTGATTCACTAAGTAAAAAAATGGATGGAAAAGTATTGTTTGATAAAATAACATTTGAAGTGAAACCTGGAGAGATTGTTGGAATAGTCGGGCGAAATGGTGTTGGAAAGACAACTTTATTTCGAACGATGATGGGATTTTACACACCAGATGAAGGGGATGTTTACATTGATGGTGCCTTGAGTAAAAATCCACAACAAAAACAAAATATATTTTTGCTGCAAGATAATTTAAGTTTTTGGGATGCATACAAAATCCCTACAATTAAAAAGTTTTATCAAAAAACATACCCGCTATTCGATGGAGTGAAATTCGATGATTTAATGACTAAAGTGGATTTAGAAATGGATGTCAAATTCCAAAGTTATTCGAAAGGAATGAAAGGATTATTTGGTTTAATATTAGCGCTCTCTGTAGGTGCGGATTATATTTTACTTGATGAACCGATGGAAGGTTTAGATATTATTGTTCAAAAAAAAATAACAGGAATTTTACTTGCAGAAGTGGCGGAGAGAAATCTCGCTGTGATTATTTCCTCTCATCGTTTAAGTGAACTAGAACCGATAGCTGATTATATACATATTTTAAAAGATAATCAGATTAAAGAAACATATCACCTAGAATCTTTACGTGAAAAAGCAGTGAAAATTCAAATTGCTTTTAATGACAAAAAACTTCCCGCTTTCATACTAACAAAAGGGAAAGTTATCAATCAATATGGAAGAGTATATACAATTTTGTTTCAAGATTTTAATTCAGAATTATATACAAAAATAAAAAAAGAAAAACCTATTTTTATGGATGAACTTGCAGTAACAGTAGAAGACTTATTTATTTATCATCTAGAAGAACAAGGAGGCGAAAAAAATGAGTAAAGGACTTCTTTGGAAAGAATGGCGTCAAAATGCTTGGATTTTTATTTTGATTTTAATAGCATGTGTTGGTTCTGAAATGATATCTGCTTCAAACATGATCGACGGATTTAATAATAATTATAACTATTATTATTCTGAGGAATTTCAAAAAGATAATGACAATGCGCTGGAAGAGGAGCAAATGACAGAGGCTGGTATTTTAGAAAGTATAAAACTTACCCCCTATGATTTTGAGGGTAGTTGGGTGCTTTATGTTTTGTTATTTTTATTTTTAGGGTTAAAAGTAACCGTATTTGAGAAAAATAAACAAATGGAATATTTTACATATGGGTTGCCATATTCAAAAAAACAAATATTTTGGCATAAAATGATTTTCCCTGCATTATTGATACTGGTTGCATTTCCAAGTATTATATTTTTGAAGAGCATTTACATTTACCAAAAGATACCTGCAATGTATTTACCAGATTTTTCGAAGATATGGATTTTTATTAGTGCTGTAGTAGTTTTATTATTATTTACTTATACCGTAGCAAGCGCGATTGGAAATTTAGTTGGTGAAATTGTAGTTGCTGGTGTGATCGGACTTGGAGCAATATTGAGCTTTTTTTACATGTTCCCAGTAGCTTTGACTAATTTAATTGTTGGATTTAAAGCTATTTTCAGAGGAGAAACAATCGCTCAATTGGGTAAAGATGGTGATTTATGGCTTTCCAGGTTTCCTTCATTCTTTGGAGAAATCGTGAATACTGAGGACTACATTTTACTAATTATAATGATTATTGCAATGCTTATCATTAGTTGGTTTGGTTTGAAAACGGCATCGCTAGAAAATAATGGGCGTTTTTTGATGAATAATAAGTTTCGTTTGCCAATACTAATTATTGGTACTATCTATGTAACCATCTGCTTGAGTGGTCGATTCCAGTATTATAATTATGAAGAAATGATTACATCTGGACAAATTGTAGCTCTTTTAATCAAAATGATTATTATTGCATTAGTGACTAGTATCTTTCTTTGGATAGTAATGTATAAATGGAAAACATTAAGAAAGAATTAGTTGTATATTAAAAGTCGAGAATGATTATTCATTCCCGACTTTTTTTATTAAATAGTATCGCGTCCAAATTTTCTTTTTCGAACAAAAACGATCATTAGTAATATCAATCCAAATAGTGCTATGCCTGAATTTAATAAAAATATCGCCGCAATATCAATTCGAGAAATAGCAGCTGCAATCAACGGAATACTAAATACGGCAATTCCTTCAGCGATAGTATAGAGGCTGGTAACAAAACCTTTTCCTCGAGCAGAAACTTCTGCAAGTAATGTTAGACCTAGTTGAATAATGCCGCCTGCTGAGAAGTAACCAAGTAAGAAAGCCCCAACGAGACAGATAATTTTATTTGGGAAGGCGAATAGTACAAAGGAGATTAGCATGGTCATAGTGACATATGTTATCAATATGTATAACGTCTTTACCCCATTATTTCCAAGAATAAAAGTAACGCAGACACATAAAATTGCGCCAACACTTGCGTAACTAACAAGTAACCTTGAAGCATTTTCTGTCATATGAATCACCTCAGAGCCGTATTTCGCAATCCATTGGCTCATAATATAAAGTAAAGTTTGTGCTACAAAACCAAATAGAATCAAGCAAATCTCATCAATACTAAAATGAATGTTTGACCGTTTTTCTTGGGCTACTTCTTTTTCCAAATCAAGCGGCTTGCCAACAGTCATTGGCGGGAAGTGTCGAGTCAATGTGTATAGTAAGTTAATTAGCAAAATAGCAATTAATACAATAAAACTCCAACCATACCACAAGTTATTTGCTAAAATAAAAGCAATCATAAATGGTAAAAGGAATTGTCCGGATTGAACGAATGCTTTTACTACAATATTTGCAGATGCTGCTTTTTTCGGATAGGCTTCCATAAGAGCTGGATAAGTACCAGTATCTAAAAACGAGTTAGCGATACCAGCAGAAATCCCAAATGCATAAGCAACTATCGTATTCGGACTTAGCAAAATCCCACCTAAAAAGACGATATAAAAGAATACCCCAAGAATGACAGATAATTTACGACCAAACTTATCTGATAGTTTACCAGAAACAAAAACGGCTAATAATTTCCCAATCCCAAACGAGGATACAACACCAGCAGCTCCAGCAATATCTGTATTCCATTTCTGAGATAAAAAATCAATATTTTGTGCAATGATAATTAATGCCATCCCATGAACGAAATAATTCATATAAAGTCCAAGTGATGTAGATAAATATTTATTTTTCATAATTTGCTCTCCTTTATGCAGGCGCTTTGGTGGTTATTAGATGCATCTTCTTTATAGATAAACAGCTTGCGCATAATTGTGTTTTTATTCACAATCCGAATATAAGTTCAACTGAGCAGCTAGCTACTCAGTTGGTTGGATAGCTTATTTGATTGCAAGATTAGCTTCTTTTTTATAACGCATATTAACAAAGATTGCAAGTAAGATACCAATAATTGTTATGACTACATTAAATAATAACACATATTTTGGTCCTTCGATACCACCTGTTTTAGTAATGTAACTGGCAATATTTAAAACAATATAATTAGCAAGGCTAGAAGAAATCATGACTATTGATGTGATTTTTCCTTTGTTGGTTGGGAAAAATTCGTTGGCAGTTGATACGGCTAGTTGTAAAACACCACCTGCTGCAGAATATCCAATGACAAATCCACCAATCAAACAAATTGCAGGTGTTTGAACAATATAAATAATTAGTAACATCAAAGTTGCAATAGCTGGGTAAATAATTAGAATACGAACTGGTAAAATAAATTTTTTCACAAGAACAGCTGTAATTAAAATCGCACATATGGTTCCGAGAGAATAGAATGATTGAATTTTACTTGGATCAGTCATCCCGTACAATTTTCCGAGTTCTTGGTTACAAGTTAGCCAAAGTTGGAAAGTTGCCGTACAAGTAAATCCGATACCAATAATGGCCCAACTCGTTGCAGTGAATTTCATTTTTTCAGTTTTAGCTTTTTCACCGCCGACATTATTGTTTAGTGGAGGAAATGGCATAAAGGCGATAATTAAACCATCAATTACAATTAAAACCATTGAAACAATGAAGAGTGTGCGGAATGACATGTTTGCGGCTGCTACAATCCCGATTGCAAAAGGTAGAACGAATTGTCCAATAGAAATGGAGAACTTCGTAAACATGTTAGCAATTGCACCATTTTTAGTGAAAATTTCTAAAACAGAAGGTGTTACTGCAGTATCCAAGAATGAGTTTGCCGCTCCTCCGATAAAAGCAAAGGCATAGGCGATATACATATTTGGTGCAAAAGCAAGTCCGATAAAGTAAACCGCATATAAAGCGACACCAATCAACGCAGAAGGTTTACGACCAAATTTATCTGAAAAAGGTCCAGATATAGGTAATGTAAGTAAGCGCCCCAATCCTAATGCAGCAATAACTGCGATAACTGCGCTAACATCAAAAGTACCATCAGAAAGCGTATCAGCGCCCCAAACACCGGCGAAATCTTGTTTGTATTGGCCAATAATAGAAACCCCAATACCATGAATAAAATAAGTAAAATAAAGTGCAATAGCTGTTGGATAAAATCTTTTTGCGTTCATTTTTTTCTCCTCTCGAAATCCTGATGAATTTTTTAAAACTAAAATAATTTTTTCTGAAACGAGGTATCTTACCTTACGTAGTGTCAAATATGCGTTTCAGGACATTATGTATGCAACGCTTGTTACTTAGTTTTGGAATTTTTTCAAAATCCATTCTATATCCCTTTTCGTCTAACTAGCTACCGGTGCAGTGAAGGTATTCTTGTAAGGTTTTATTCTCCTCCCTAGATTAAAATTAAAAAACTTTGATAATGTTTTCACAAGTGCGAGCAAAAAAATAAAACTATGCGTCTAAAGGAAATTTCAGATGTGATAATCCATCCAAGCATTGTATTCGTAAAAAACGATTGTAAAATTTATCACATATTTCATTAGGCATTAATTTTACTACCACACTTTACATATTAATTGTAGTATGACTGTTCCATAAAAACAAATTGGTATTTTTCTATTAATTAATAGAAAATATGCATAGATTCTATTTGGTGATGAGAAAAATTAAGCGATTAAGCATTTTTTATTATTTTATTCAGCAAGTCTAAATGGAGTAGGGCACTTGATTAACTGAATTTAATTGGGCCATTTCTTTGTGAAAATAGAAGTGGAAATCTCGTATTTATTTAAATAGATAGAATCAGAAAAAAATGGATGATATTCATTTTTTTCTTAAATAAAAAAAGCAATCTGTTTTAGCACCCTCTAAAGTGTCGTAATCAAAGGGCGCTAAAACTGCAGATAGCTTTTTATTAGTCGTTTTTCTTTGTAATTTCAATGTATTCAATATGGTGCGGTTCGCCTTGCTTGACTCGGAAAATGAATCCATCATAGTCAATTTCATCCCCAACTTCTACTTCATAATTTTGAGTGAGGAACCAACCGCCAATCGTATCCACTTCTTCTTCTTCAATATCGGTACCTAAAATATTGTTTACTTCATCAATTAATAATTTAGCATCAACAATATAATGACCATCCTTGATTTTGCGGATTTCAGGAATTTCATCAGCATCAAATTCATCGCGAATATCTCCAACGATTTCTTCCACAATATCTTCTACAGTTACAAGTCCAGAAGTACCACCATATTCATCAAGTAAAATTGCGATATGAGAGCGTTCCCGCTGCATCCGGAAAAGAAGTTCTTTAATCGGTATCGTTTCAATAACTCGTATGATTGGTTTCACATAGGGATCAATACTAAAACTTGGATTCGAACCGTGTTCTACATAGGCTGACAAAATTTCTTTTAAATTAAGTACCCCAATCACATGGTCTTTATCGCCATCAATTACTGGATAACGAGTATAACGTTCGTTTCGCATAATATCGGATAACTCACCAATAGTCGAACCAGTATCAACAGTAACAATTTCTGTACGTGGGATCATCACTTCTTTGGCCATTCGCTCATCAAAGTCGAAAATTTTATTTACATAGCGAAATTCCGATTGATTGATTTCGCCACTTTTATAACTTTCTCCAACAATGATTTTTAGTTCATCTTCTGTATGAGCAATTTCATGTTCAGAAGCTGGCTCTAAACCAAAAAGACGTGCAATAAATACTGCTGAACCATTTAAAATCCAAATAAATGGGAACATGACTTTGTAAAAAATATGCAACGGACGCGCTACAGCAAGTGCGACTGTTTCTGTTTTATCAATTGCCAGCGTTTTTGGTACAAGTTCTCCAACAACAACATGTAAAAACGTGATAAAAAGAAAAGCAATGGTGAAAGAAAGAATTGTAATTGCAGACTGAGGTAGATCCATCATGCTAAACAATGGATGTAACGCAGCTTCTACGGTAGATTCTCCTAACCAACCAAGCCCAAGGGAACTAATTGTAATCCCTAACTGGCAAGCAGATAAATACGCATTTAAATGGTTATAAATGTATCTAGCAAGTGCCGCTCGCTTATCTTTTTCCGCAATTAGTTGATCTAATCGGCTCGGTCGCATTTTTACAATCGCAAATTCTGTTGCCACAAAAAATGCAGATATAGCAATAAGTAAAGCTATAATTAAAAATTTAATGGTTAATATCAATAAATCGCCTTGACAGAAATTATTCTGCTAAGGCAAACACCTCCTAATTTAATATAAATAAGCTTATGATAAAACTATCTATAATAGAAGAAAAAACGTTTTGGAAGAGAACTCCTCCAAGGTTAGGATGTTATTTTCCATTCTAGTTAGATAATTTGACTGAATTAGTTTCTCTGCCCCATCGAATATTCCCTCCCAACAAATGATACTTAATCTAAATTATAGTGGACTTTCTGAATATTGACAACGAATATTATTCAAAAAATGGTTCGATATGGACTAAAGTAAATGCACCTTTATATTCATTTCGGATTTTTTGTTCGACTATTTCCGTAATCTCATGGCTCTTTATTACATTTAATTCCGGGTCAACAGCGATAGTAGCATCAATCCAGATACGATTTCCATTCATTCGTGCTTTAATATCAATCACTTTTTTAACATCAGGAACCGAAGCAATTAAATCATGAATCGTTTCTAGTTTTGAAACATCAAAACCATCTGTTAGTGTATGTGCCGCATCATAGAAAATTTTAATAGCGGTATAAATGATTAACACACCTACTAAAAATGCTGTAACTAAATCAAGCCAAGGTACACCAAAAACAGCACCAATAATACCAATAAACGCGCCAAAACTAACAAATGCATCTGAACGATTATCATAGGCCGCTGCTCGAACAGCCTGGCTATCAAGTTTTTTTGCCAAACGATGATTATATAGATAAATACCATACATAAACACACCGGAAAAAAGTGCAACAACTGCTGTCAACATCGAAGGAGAAGTAAAGTCTTTTTCAATTATATGAACAATGGAACTCCAAATTACTTGAACACCCACTAAAAACATAATAATAGAAGCGATTAAAGAACTGATGGTTTCTGTACGGCGATGGCCATAAGAATGGTCAGCGTCAGGAGGAATCCTTGATATTCTAAGGCCAATTAATAAGGCAACCGAAGCAATAATATCCGTTGTATTATTTAATCCATCTGCGAGTAATGCATCTGAGTTTCCGAAATGACCAGCTACTATTTTTAAAATGGAAAGAAATATATAAGCAAATATGCTCAAAAATGCAGCTTGCTCTGCTTTTTTTAAATCATTATATCCGTCCACTATGTAAACTCCTCTCTTTTTTTAATATAAAAATCCCGCCTACGAGTGGCGGGACAACGAAATTTAAGCCTCTATCAATACGTGCTCTAAATTTTTAACTGATAAGGCAATGTTATCACAAACTTCTTGATAACTCGCCCATTTTTGAGGTAACGCTAATTCCTGTTCTGGATCATCAATGTCCCAATATATAATTTTTTCTTGGATGTCCGTAGGGAAATTTGGAGCAATTTCATGTGCAGAATCATAAATTGTTACAATGAGATCAGCATCTGCCAGTAATTTTGAGCTAGGGGAATACGATAAGCTTTTAGGCGCTTCAATAGCAAACTCATTAAGCGCTTCGGCAATAAATGGTGTTGCTTTTGATTTAAGCCAAGAACCACTAATGAATTTAACATTGCTAACTGAAAGTCGTCTTGCCCAAGCCTCTGCTATGGCACTTCGAATATGCGTTTGTGATAAAAAATAAATTAGCTTTTGCGTCATATTCCAAATCCTTTCCGGCTTAATAATGATACCCATGTAAAACATGATGCCTTTACTTGTTGTACACAGCATAAAGGTGATTCTTATTACCAAAAAGATAAGTGATGGTAACAGTTATATGTACCCTTTTTAAACCACTAGAAACATGAAAATAAAGAAATTGTAAAAAAGAGGTTAATAAATATGTAGGAAATATGGATTATTACAAATTTATTACAAAAATCGGTCTAAAGTTGGTGGCATAAAATTGTGTTTTAACGTAAAATACGGGTATAACTGTGTTTTCAGTTATTGAATACCGTGTAGAAAGATAGGAGAGTTACATGGATAAATTTAAACAACAACTCATAAAATACCTTAAATTATTTTTTGGATTTATTGGTAAATGGATTGGTATTGGCTGGCGAAAATTTAGACGCTTTTGTAAAAATAAACATGTTGGAAAGATATTTTTACTTGCAGGACTGGTATTTTTATTAACTTTTATTATTTATCTCGTAGTTGTAGCTAAGTCTGCCGATATTGATGCCTTAAAGAAAGGGTTAGAATCGGCAACAATTATTTATGACAAAGACGGAGATAAAGCAGGAGAATTATCCTCGACGGATGCTACCTTTGTTTCCATCGATAAAATTTCAGATAATCTTCAAAATGCGGTCGTTTCAATTGAAGATAGAAGATTTTATGAACACAAAGGTTTTGATTTAAAAGGAATTGCTCGTGCTGGTGTTAATTTGATTACAAATGGCGGAATTTCTGGTGGCGGAAGTACTATCACACAACAGCTCGCCAAAAACGCTTTACTAACACAAGAACAAACTTTTACACGAAAAGCAAAAGAAATTTTCATGGCTAGAGAAATCGAAAAAACCTATTCTAAAGATGAAATTATGGAAATGTACTTAAATCGTTCCTATTTTGGAAATGGGGAGTGGGGTGTTGAGAATGCCTCCTTAAAATATTTTGGAAAATCTGCAGCGGACTTAAATGTACCTGAAGCAGCAACAATTGCGGGATTACTCCAAGCACCGAGCGCATATGATCCATACGAGCATATTGATAAGGCAACAAATCGGCGAAATATGGTATTAAACGCTATGGTTGAAACAGGGGACATCACAAAAGCAGAAGGTGATAAATATAAAGCAACTAAAATTGTATTAAATGACCAATCAAAAGATCCGCTAGCCAATAAATATCCATGGTATGTGGATGCAGTAATTAATGAAGCTGTAAATGAAGCAGATATAACGCAAGACGAAATAATGCAAAAAGGCTATAAAATTTATACTGAGTTAGACCAAAATTATCAAACATCTTTAGAAAACGTATATGAAAATGACTATTTATTCCCTTCTAATGCAAGTGACGGCACATTAGTTCAATCAGGTGCAGTTCTAATGGATCCGGCAACTGGTGGGATTCGAGCGTTAGTTGGTGGACGAGGAGAACATGTTTTCCGAGGATTTAACCGAGCGACACAAATGAAAGCCCAACCTGGTTCGACTATGAAACCGCTAGCTGTCTATACGCCAGCACTTCAATCAGGTTATGAAGTCGATTCAATGTTAAAAGACGAAAAAACAACCTATAAAGGCAATTACACACCGACCAATGTTGGTGGGGTTTATAGTGGAGAAGTACCAATGTATACAGCAGTTGCAAATTCTATAAATGCACCAGCCGTTTGGTTGCTCGATCAAATTGGTATAGATAAAGGTGTTAAATCAGTAGAAAAATTTGGCATTGAAGTTCCTGAAGAAGATCGTACACTCGGACTTGCTCTAGGTGGAATGAGTAAAGGCGCTTCACCAGTCCAAATGGCTACAGCCTATTCTACATTTGCTAATAATGGAGCAAAACCTGAATCACATATTATTACTAAGATAGTTGATCCATCAGGTAACACGGTTTATGAAAATGTTCCAAAAACAAAACAAATTATATCTGAGACAGTTTCAAATGATATGACGTCCATGTTACTAGATGTAATCAATACAGGAACAGGACAAAGTGCGGCTGTTTCAGGACACGAAATGGCAGGTAAAACTGGATCAACACAAGTTCCGTTCGATGATACAAGTGGTACAAAAGATCAATGGTTTGTTGGTTATACACCTAATTTAGTTGGAGCTGTTTGGATGGGATTTGATAAGACTGATAAAGACCACTATCTCACAACAACAAGTTCATCCGGCGTATCTAGCCTCGCACATTATGTGATGAATAGCGGGCTGAAATATCAAAAAGCAACAGATTTTGATACGAAAAGTGCCGCTCAAGAAACCGCAGCGAAAAAAGAAGCCGCAGAAAAAGAAGAGGAAGAGGGCGATTTCTGGGGAGGCGTCAAAGAAAAAGCAGATGAAGCTGGTAAAACGATTAAAAAAGGTGCAGATAAAGTAAAAGAATTCGGTGGTAAAGTATCAGATGGCATTGGAAACATGCTAGACTCAATCGGCAATTAATAAAAAGACACTTCATTGAAAATTTCAGTGAAGTGCTTTTTTATATTGCTATATTATTATAACTGTTATACAATATGTATAACAATAAAACGAGGTGAAATAATGGACAAAACACAAATAGCATTAATTATTCCAATAATTATTTTGTATCTAGCATTATTATTAACAGCTATTATTGATTTAGGAAAAAATTGGCAAATTCGAAAGAACCCACTTATTTGGTTATTTGTCATTCTCTTTATTAACATTTTAGGACCAGTAATTTATTTTGTTTTTGGTCGAAAAGAGGCTGGAAACTAATGGAAAAACTAGAAATTCAAGGATTGAAAAAGAAATACAATGGTAAGTTGGTTGTTAAAGAAATTAATTTAACGATTAATAATAAGGAATGTGTAGCGCTTATTGGACCAAATGGTGCTGGGAAATCAACCATTATTAATATGATTGTACAAACTTTACCCCCTGATGGAGGGCATATCACACTTGATGGAAAAGAAGCAAAATTGGTTCGTCAAAAAATTGGTTTTTTACCACAATATCCAGAATTTTATGGTTGGATGAATGCACAAGAATGTCTTCGCTTTATGGGAAGGTTATCCAATATGGAGAAACATGACTTAGAAACGCGTATTCAAGAAGTTTTACTACAAGTAGGATTAAGCGATAGTGCTAAAAAGAAAATTAGTACATATTCAGGAGGAATGCGGCAACGTTTAGGGATTGCACAGGCCATTTTACATCGACCAGAATTACTAATATTAGATGAACCAGTTTCTGCACTGGATCCAATTGGACGTCGTGAAATCATTTTATTGTTAGAGGAATTAAAAAAAGAAATCACCATTTTATTTTCAACACATATATTGAAAGATGCAGAGGAAATCTGTGACCGTATTGCGATTATAAAAAATGGGGAGTTAATAATTGATAAAACGGTAAATCAACTTATCCAAGAAGAAAGTTCCTCTATTTTTGATGTAGAATTTATTGGAGATGCAACTGCATGGCAACAAATACTTATACAAAATGATTTTATTGAAAAAATCGAAAAAATGGGGATGGTATATCAAGTACATTCGAACAACAGAAAAGCTTGTTCAGAAGCAATTTTAAAAGCGTTATTAGATATAAACGGTGAAATTATTCGAGTGGAAAATAGACATCAAAACTTAGAAGAAATCTTTATGGAGCAGGTGGGGAAATGATGCATTTTAGTGCACTCATAGGAAAAGAATGGCTAGAGCAACGTCGTAGTTTGAAAATTATTTGGTTACCAATTGTTTTTGCGCTTCTGGGGCTAACTCAACCAATGATGATGTATTTCTTACCAGATATACTAAAAGCTTTTGGGACGGGAAATGAGGCTGAACAAGTTATTAACTTAATGGGAAATCAATCTGCACAGGCAGTAATGGCTCAAACATTAGGTTCTCAGTTCGATCAACTTGGAATAATTATCATTGTCGTTGCGCTAATGGCTTGTATTCAAAGTGATAGAACAAAAGGAATGCTTGCTTTTATTATGACAAGACCAGTAAACACCATAGAATATGTTTTATCCAAGTGGGTAATGCAATGTCTCATGGGACTGGGTTCTTTACTAATAGGCTACATCTTAGCAGCATATTATACTTATTTTCTTTTTGGAGAATTATCTATAAATACATTAATAGAAAGTTTTTTTGTATACGCATTATGGTTTGTTTTTGTGATTAGTTTGGTAGTTTTTGCCAGTGCTGCTTTTGATAGTAGTGCAATTGTTGCAATGGTGAGCGTATTTATTGCGATATTACTAGGCGTTATTAGTGGATTTGGAGGCTGGATACAAATGTTTAATCCAGCATATTTAAGTAAAAATGCGACGGCGCTTATTATGTCAGGTCAATCAATGGATTATTATTTGCCAACCATTTTCATTACTATAGCATGGATTGTCCTTTTAGTAATATTAACTATTTTTATGGTGAAAATAAAACCACTTCAAAAAACAGAATAACAAATAATTTATAAGTACTTTGCGAAAATATCCTTCGTATAATAAAATAGAAAAAAAGGGGTGGCGAAGTGGAACGAATAGAACGAGATACACTGGGAGAAATTTCCGTAGATGCGACTAAATTTTGGGGGGCGCAAACCGAACGTAGCAGAAGAAATTTTGCGATTGGTGAAAATCAAATGCCAAAAGAAATTATCCGGGCTTTTGCAGAATTAAAAAAAGCTGCGGCTAAAGTAAATGCAATGGAAGGGAAACTATCACAAGAAAAAGCAGTTGCAATTGCTCAAGTATGCAATCAAATAATTCAAGGACATTTAGATGAGCATTTTCCATTAGTTGTATGGCAAACTGGAAGTGGAACGCAAAGCAATATGAATGTAAATGAAGTTATTGCGCATGTAGCGAATCAGCAGTTAACAGGAAGTGTGATTCATCCAAATGATGATGTAAATATGTCACAAAGTTCAAATGATACTTTTCCAACAGCCATGCATATCGCAGCGTATCAAGCATTAGTAACCAAACTTTTACCAGAGTTAAATGAAATGCATCAAGTATTAACGGCTAAAAAAGAAAAATATATGAATCTTGTTAAAATTGGTCGAACACATTTACAAGATGCGACTCCACTAACGCTTGGTCAAGAAATTAGTGGTTGGGAAGCTAGTATTACAAACAATAAAAATTATATCGAAACAAGTATGAAAGCAATTTTGCCACTCGCAATTGGTGGAACAGCTGTCGGAACAGGATTAAATGCATCACGAGATTTTGGTGATAAAGTGGCCCAAGAATTAATGAAACAAACCGGCTACAATTTTACTTCGGATGCTAATAAATACTTTGCATTAACAAGTCATAGCCCGATTAATTTCGTACATGGAGCAATTCGCAGTCTTGCTGCTGATTTAATGAAAATTGCAAATGATATTCGTTTCTTAGCAAGTGGACCTCGTAGCGGAATTGGCGAACTAACAATTCCAGCAAATGAACCAGGTAGTTCTATTATGCCGGGAAAAGTAAATCCGACGCAGTGTGAGGCGATTACAATGGTTGCAGCACAAGTTATGGGAAACGATACAACTATCAATGTTGCTGCAAGCCAAGGAAACTTTGAATTAAATGTGTATAAACCAGTTATCATTTTTAATTTTCTAGAATCTGTTCAATTACTTTCCGATAGCATGCGTTCATTCAGAATTCACTGCTTAGAAGGTCTTGAAGCAAATGAAGCAGTGATTGAAGCAAAAGTAAATGATTCTCTTATGTTAGTGACAGCCTTAAATCCTCATATTGGATATGAAAAAGCAGCACAGATTGCTAAATTAGCGTTTACCGATAATTCAACCTTAAAAATAGCAGCTATAAAAACTGGTTTTGTAACCGAAGAAGAATTTGATTTATGGGTTGACCCACTTAAAATGACGAATTTGTAATCTCATACTTTAGAATGAACTTCCCTAGAAACAATTGTTGTCTAGGGATTTTTCACGTATAATGAAAACACTTTTACTAGATAAATATGAGGAGATGCAAACCATGCCTGTGTTATTTACTATCATTCTAATGGCTATAATTGGCGGATTTATTGGAGCAATGACCAATTTTATTGCTATCAGAATGCTTTTTCGTCCATATAAAGCCATTTATCTTTTTAACAAACGGCTACCATTTACACCAGGGCTTATTCCTAAACGTCGCGATGAATTAGCAGAGCATATCGGAAGTGTAGTTGTTAGTCATTTACTCACAGAAGATGCTATTCGTAGTCGTTTATTAGACACGAAATTACAAAAAGAAGTGACTGAAACTTTTATTAAAATGTTTCAAGAAAAAATGACACTTGAAACTACCCCGAATGAGTTACTAGAAATTTTAGGCTACCAAAATGCAGAAGTTCGCTCCGTTGCATGGCTGGAAAATAATTTAGAAAACCAGCTAAATCAATTTTTTTATAAACACCAAGATACTCGCATTGATAATATAATTCCAACAATGCTGGAATCAGAACTTCAAGCCAAATTGCCACATGTGACAGAAAGAATAGTAATTAAAATGAGTGATTTTATTACAAGTGAAAATGGTAAAATTCAAATAAAACAAATGATCCAGAATTTTTTTGCAGAACATGGCAAAATGGGGAGTATGGCAAGAATGTTTATTAATACCGATACTTTTTCAGAAAAAATTCAACAAGAAGGACTAAGGTTGATTAGCCAAGAAGAGACTAAAAATATGCTTAACCAATTGCTAGTGACAGAGTGGCAAAACTTTAAATCAAAAGAATTACAAGAACTTGTGCCTGTAGAAAAGCAAGCTGATTTAGCAGAGCAGCTTACAACAGAAATAATTCAAGTGATTCCGTTTGGAAAATTATTTAACCAACCAGTCCAAAAATTCTTGCATAATTATGAAAGTATTATCAATGAAAAAGTCATTCCTTTTACAGTAGAACGATCACTTGATTTTGTGGCAAAACATAGCTCGGAAATGGTTGGAAGACTAAATTTAGCCCAGCTTGTAGAAAAACAAATTGCCACGTTCTCTTTACCTGAAATCGAAAAATTAGTTATCGAAATTTCTGGAAAAGAATTAAAAATGATTACTTATTTAGGCGGAATCCTAGGTGGCTTTATTGGGATTGTTCAAGGTATCCTCGCAATCTGGATTTAGTTCTTTTATACTGGAATAACGGGCGACTTTTTGTTATAGTGAAACAGAAGTGACAAATACAGATATTTGGAGGATTTATCAATGGCAGTTAATATTTATGATTTAGCACATGATTTAGACAAAGGAATTCGTGAAACACCTGAATTTTTAAGTTTACAAGAAGCATACCGTGATGTGAACGAAGATGCAGAAGCAAAAGCAAAATTCGAGCGTTTCCGTGATGTACAAGTAACAATCCAAGAAAAACAAATGACTGGTCAAGAAATTGACGATGAAACGGTTCAAGTAGCACAAGAAGTAGCACAAGAAGTTCAAGAAAATGCAACAATCGTGAAATTAATGGAAAAAGAACAAGCAATGAGCACGATTATTAATGACTTAAACCGCATTATTATGACGCCATTACAAGATTTATATAACGTAGCAAACGATTAATTTTGACAAAAAGAGTGGTTCTGGTATTTGTTATTAGCTTAACGATACCAGAACCACTTTTTTTGTTTGAAAGGCTTGTACCCGCTGATAGAATAGGATATAATAAGAACGTATATTCGGTTTTTGAGAAGGAGGCGAAAGTCATGAAAGAAATCAAATTTTTACATATTGCAGATTTGCATTTGGATAGTCCTTTCATTGGACTTTCAGCATTACCACAGCCACTCTTTTCCGCAATTCAAGCAAGCACCTTTCAATCCTTAGAAAGAATAATTTCACTAGCAATCAAAGAAACAGTAGATTTTGTTTTAATAGCTGGGGATATTTATGATAGTGAAGACCAAAGCGTTCGCGCACAAGCCCGCTTTTTAAAAGAAATGAAACGCTTAGAAGATGCCGGAATCAAAGCTTTTGTTATTCATGGAAATCATGATTTTTTAGATAAACACAAGGAAAAACTCGCTTTGCCAGAAAATGTGCATGTTTTTCCAGAAAAAGTAGAAATGGTTACAATGAAAACTAACCGAGGTGTCGACGTTAATCTTTATGGATTTAGCTATGACGAACGGCATATTCGCACTAGTCGTGTGGAGGAATATATTGTACAACAGCCCGCTGATTTTCATATTGCGCTTTTGCACGGTTCAGAATTAACAAGTAGTGAAGAGCACGACGTTTATGCTCCATTTCGTGTGCAAGATATTAGCAAAAAAGGATTTGATTATTGGGCACTTGGGCATATTCATAAACGACAATTACTCGCGGAATCCCCAAGTATTTATTACCCAGGAAATATCCAAGGTAGAAATCGTAAAGAGGCAGGTGGCAAAGGGGCAAGTATCGTAACCCTTTCAGAAGCAAAAACAGTGATTGACTTTGTAGAAACCAGTCCAATTATTTGGGAAGAAGTAACCATCACCTTGTCAGAAAATGCAGAAATAAACACTTACTTCCGAGAAATCACAAAACAATTAGAAACATACCAAGAAAAAAATGCTTCTTATTTTTTACATTTAATAATGGAGACAACAAACAATCAAAAAATAAAGACAGATGATTGGCTACAAATGCTTCAAGAGCAAACAAATATAGATGACTCTACATTTGTATGGGTGCATAAAATATCCTTACAAAAAAAGAAGCAAACAAGCACAAAACATTGGTCAGAATTTCATTTAGCTGAAAAAGAAATAGCAAGTGCCTATCAACATTTACAAGCGGAATCAGCATTTTATCAAGCTGTAGAATCACTTCATTTTGAAAGCGGAGTGAGTCGCTATTTGGAAGATTTATCGGAACAAGATCGCCTTATCCTCCTAGAAAGAGCATTAATCGAACTAGGAACAACGCTTGCAGAAGTAGAAGGTGATGAATAATGAAAATAACGTCTATTGATATTATTGGTTATGGAAAATGGTCGAATGCTCATTTTGATTGCATGGCAGATTTTCAAGTGTTTTTTGGTGAGAATGAAGCAGGAAAATCGACTATTATGGCATTTATACATAGTGTTTTATTTGGTTTTCCAACTAAACAGCAAACAATTCCGCGAATGGAGCCCAAAAATGGTGGTCCTTATGGTGGGAGACTTACACTAGAAGATACACCACTTGGAAAAGTTATAATTGAACGCTTAAAAGGCAAAGCAACTGGGGATGTTCGTATTCATTTGGAAGATGGACAAATGGTTGGAGAAGATAAATTAACTGACATTATAGGCGAAATCGACCGAACAACTTTTGAGGCTATATTCTCTTTTGACATTCATGGCTTGCAAAATATCCATCAATGGAAAAAGAAAGAATTTGAGCGATATCTATTAGCGACAGGTACAACAGGCTCTGACACACTTTTAAAAACAGCAGAAACTTTACAAAAAAAATTGGATGCTTTATTTAAACCCAATGGTAGAAATCCAGCAATTAATCAACAACTAAAAAAAGTAAAAGAAAGTCAGCAAGCTTTTCAAGAAGCCAAAAAACAAAATACCAAATATGAAGCGCTTCTTGCTGAAAAAGAACAAGAAATAGAACGTCAATCTAAACTACAAGAAGAAAAAACAAAAATCCGGGTGGAACTAGACACACTAAATATTTTGCTAGATTTATGGCCGTTATATACAGAGTGGAAGACACTTGATGAAAAAGCATCCAGCTCGGTACAAACAATATTTCCACCAGATGGGATTATCAGACTAGAACATTTGCAGCTTCGAGAAAAAGAATGGCAAAATCAATTTATTCAATTAGAAGAACGACAAAAAAACTTAATAAATAAAAATGATTTTGAACAATTGGCTTTTTTCGCATCCAATGAAGCGGAAGTAGCTTATCTAGTTGAATCGTTCGGAGCGTACAGTGAAAGAGAGTTACAACAAAACAATCTAAAACAAGAAATTGCGTATCATCAAACCAATACAGAGCCAACCAAAATAAAATGGAGAGCGGCACTAGACGAAAGAATTCATAAGCTAAAAGAGCAAGAAAAAATAAATAAACAAAGACAACATGATCTTAATCTAAAGTTAACATTAACATCTGAATCTGAACAAAAGCTACAAACCAAAATTGATCATATCGAAGCAGAGATGTGGGACAATAAATCTTTCCAACAACAAAAAGATCAAATGGAGCGAAAACAGAAATCGCCCACAACAGGTTTATTTATTTCTCTAGGTATATTAGTTATAGCTTTACTAGTAATGATCTTTTCTTTGTCCGTTTGGAGCATTGCCTTCGTTCTTGTTGATGTAGTTGTTTTGGGGTATTTCCTATATATTAACCAACAAAATGGGCAACCCAAAAATAAGCAAATAGTAGCTTTTCTAGAACAGAAAAAAATAAGACAAGAATGGCAGCAATTGCTGAGTGAAATGGATGTTGTCGCTGGTGAAGTTGCTGAATTAGAAGAAGATAAGCAAAAATTAAGCGAAACTATTTATCAACACGATATAGAACTGCGGCAGTTGTATCAAGAATTAGGATTGGATGATGAACCGCAAGAAAACTGGGAATTGGTTGTTCTTACATACAAAGAAAATGCCCAAAAAAATCAATTGATTGTCGAACTACATCAAAAATTACACCCATTAGAACAAAAACAAGCAGCATATCAAGCTAAATTAGAGAACTTAACTATTCCGGCTGAATACTCTCAAATAGAAGAAAAAATCACCTTTTTAAGACAAGGTTTATTACAGTACCGAAATCATTTAGCAGAAAACGCTAAACACACAGAAAAAGTAGAACAAGTAACGATGCAGCTTGATTTACTGAAACAAGATTTATTACTTGTGGAAAAAGAAAAAAGTGACTTACTACTGCAAGCAAAAGTAAACACAGAAGAGGCATTTCGGAGTAAAGCAGTACAAGCAAAAGAAGAACAGAAATGGCGTGAACGATTAGTTTTGCTTGAGGCACAATTAGAAAAAGAAAAAAGGCACGAGCTAAACAAATTCACCAGCCAAACTACAATAAAAGAAAAAGAAATTCAATTAGCGGAAAAACTACACAAAATGGAACTAGAACAAGAACGTCTTCATGCGAGTTTAGCCTCTAAGAACCATGAAATAGCAACTTTAGAAGAAGGTGGGACTTTTTCTGTACTAATGCAAAAATACTATTCAGAAAAAAGTAAGTTACAACAATTTGTAGAGGAATGGACAGAAACAAAACTGGCCCTTGAAATATTACAAGAGACGATGCAGCGATTACAAGAAGGGAAATTACCAAAAACATTAGCGCTTGCAAGTGAATATTTTCATGATTTAACTGGTGGAAATTATTCTAAAGTGTATTTACATGAGAATCGGCTACAAGTGGAAAGTAAGCAAGTGGTTTTATTTTACCCGGAAGAGCTTAGCCAGGCGACCAAAGAACAATTATATTTAGCGATACGCTTTGCGCTAATTGATGTTATGCATAAAGAGTTTCCGCTACCAATTATTATTGATGATGGTTTTGTCCATTTTGATGCGGCTAGAATGAGCCAAATGATGCAATTGCTAAAAAAAAGAAAGAGCCAAAATCAAGTCATTTTTTTCACATGTCACCGGGAAACTCGCAAATATTTTTCCAGTGAAGACATACGCATGCTATAATAGGGAAAAGAAACTTCTTACTACAGAAAGAAAGAAGGCGATACCATGGAAAAACGATTATTAGACTATGAAGTTGGAGAAACAGTTGATTTATTCTTATTAATAAAATCAAGTGTAAAAGGAACCGCAAGCAATGGGAAACCATTTTTAAGCCTCGTTTTACAAGATAAATCCGGTGAATTAGAGGCGAAATTATGGGATGTTAAAGAGAGCGATGAAGTAAGTTACGGGGTACAACAAATTGTTCAACTTACAGGTGATATTCAAAATTATCGAGGTAGAAAACAGCTGAAAATCCGTCAAATACGACAAGCTACCGCATTAGATGGGGTTAGCGCTAATGAATTTATGGAAACCGCACCAATTAATAAAGAAGAGATAGCAGATGAAATTACACAATATATCTTTGAAATGAAAAATGCTAATTTGCAAAGGATTACTCGTGCGCTCCTAAAAAAATATCAAGATGACTTTTATGATTATCCGGCTGCAATGCGCCATCATCATGAATTTGTTTCGGGGCTTAGTTTCCATGTAGTTTCGATGCTGCGATTAGCTAAATCTGTTGCTGATTTGTATCCATCTGTAAATAGAGACTTGCTTTATGCAGGAGTTATTTTACATGATCTAGGCAAGGTGATTGAGCTATCTGGTCCAGTTTCAACGACCTATACACTTGAAGGGAATTTAATAGGACATATTTCTATTGTTGTTGAAGAAGTGAGTAAAATTGCTGGGGAGCTTTCAATTGATGGAGAAGAAGTAGTTGTTTTAAAACATGTTTTACTTTCTCACCATGGAAAAGGAGAGTGGGGCAGTCCAAAACCACCACTTGTTCGTGAAGCTGAGATTTTACATCAAATTGATTTAATGGATGCTTCACTTAATATGATGGATAAAGTATTAAAACATACAAAACCAGGTGAATTTAGTGAACGTGTATTTGGACTTGATAACCGCTCATTTTATAATCCTACTTTTGAATAAAAATCATTATTATAATAAAAAAACACGTTTGGAATTTTCCAAACGTGTTTTTGATTGCTTATTTAGCTGTTTCGGATGACTCTTCTGATTTAGCAGAACCGTCAAAGTCTTTGAAAGCATCTTTCAAGTCTTTATCTTCAACTTTTACATTAGCATCTTTGTATTCTTTTTTCAGTGTTTTTTGCATGTTTTCAGTAGTAAGTTGAGACTGTAGGTAAGCTTCTTTTACAGCTTTTTTATCTTTGTCATACGTTGTTTTTGTAGCAGGTTTGTCCATTTGGATGATGTGGTATCCGTATTGCGTTTTAACGGGTGCACTGATATCGCCTTTATTTTTAAGGGCATATGCAGCTTTTTCAAATGCTGGATCCATTTTTCCTGGTCCGAATGGAGCTAACTGACCACCATTATCTTTAGTAGCAGTATCTGTAGAATATTCTTTTGCTAAGTCAGCAAATTTTTCGCCATCTTTAAGTTTTTGTTCTACTTCTTTGGCTTTTGCTTCATCAGCTACAAGAATGTGGCTAACAGTAATATCTGGTTGCCAAGTTTTGTAATACTCTTTAAGTACTTTATCACTAGTATCTGTGTTAGCTTCAGTTGCTTTTTGAACTAATAAGTTGTACTTAAGTTGGCTTTTGAAAGTTTCTTCAGTTAAGCCACTTTGAGCTAAAACAGCGTCAAATTGATCGCCATATTGAGATTTGTACTTCTTGAATTCAGAATCTACTTGTTCATCTGTAACCTTGTATTTATCACCAAGGATTTTTTCAAATGTAAGTTGTTGTACGAACTCATTGCCATATTTATCTTTCATTGCTTCGTAGAGCTCATCTTGCGTTACGTCGCCAGCATCCGTCTTAACGACATCGCCACCGCTACCACATGCTGCTAGACTGAACATTGCCATTAACATAACAAGTCCAAGAATCATTTTCTTCTTCATTAAATAAAACACACTCCTTAGTTGTTGGAATAATTCCCGCTTAACACAATAACTATCATACCACAAATTAAAGCTAAAATGAAAAGATGAAAGAAATTTAATGATATTCTTATGTTTTAGTCAGAAATCAAAATGGAAAATCCGCGCTCAGCACTTTCCACAAAACAGTTGTTAGGCATTTTCCAAAGTTTTTTAATATGAATAAAATCTGAAAAACTCATTCCAAAATGAACAGATAATAGAATTAAAAACATACCCGAGTGACCAATAGGCGTTAAAATCATTAAAGTAACTAAAATAATTGTTATGACTACAAATGGAAGTACTAGAGAGAAAATATAACTCCACTTGGGGATTATTCGTTTGATATTAAGTTTCATACAAGGCAGAAAAAAGAAATGAATCCGCCACTGGATAACTGTCCCTTCACGATATTTAAAACATCCAATCACATGAAGTAATTTATGAATTGGGTAGATTAAAAGAATACCCGCTAAACTAATCAGCTGATAATCATTTGTCAATTGCCCGGGGTAGAGTAAATGTTGTGTCAAAAAACATATACATACGGCAACTAGCCAGACAAGAATTCCTTTTAGAAAAAGTCTGTTAAATTCATCTCGTCGCTCTGTGTTGATTGATTTTAAGCAGCGCATTGAAAGCTTTCCTCCAGTTATAACCAAAATAGTGTCCTTTGTCATAAGGCACCATAGTATTGTATGCTCTAATGCATCAAAATTCAACCCCTTTTTTAGTCATTTTTAACTGTTTTCAAAATCAATCATTTGTCCAAAGAAAAAAACTGAGCATCTGCCCAGTTTTTCGATTATTTATTATCTTTTTTTAATGTTTTTTCTAAGTCGGAAATTGTTTTTTGCATGTCTTTAATTTCATCTTTTAAGCGTTTTTTCTCTGGTTCCATCTCTTCATTCCATTTTGAAACAGATTCCATAATGTCAGAAGATACATCTTTAAGTAAAGTGGAACCTTCCGTGCCAAGAACTTGAACAGATTGAATTAGTTCGTTCGCATTGTAAGCTAATTCTTTTAAAATGACACTTGCTTCACCTGACTTAGCTACAATATCTTTTCTAAGCTCATTGCCGGATTTTGGAGCAAATAATACCGAGGCTGCGGCTCCAATTGCCCCACCAGCTAGAATACCAAAAATAAGTGATTTTTTATTCATTTATACTCCACTCCATCCTTCAAGTCATTTTAGTCTACTTTTGCTGCAATTAGTTCAGCGATTTCTTGATAACGCTCTTTGGTGTACCAATCTGCATTATCTTTCCATTTTAACCCAAAGTCATCAGATTTGCCATACCTTGGAATTAAATGAATGTGACAATGAAAAACAGATTGAGAAGCTATTTCTTCATTATTATTTAAAATATTTAATCCTTGTATAGGTAAAGCTTCTTTTAATGCTCGAGCGATTTTTGGAACTCGGCGAAATAATTCAGCGGCCGTTTCATCAGGTAAATCGAAAGTGTTTCTAGCATGTTTCTTCGGAATTACAAGTGTATGCCCTTCCGTAACTTGTCCTAAATCAAGGAAAGCATAAACTTCATCATCTTCATATACTTTGGCAGAAGGGATTTCCCCGGAGATTATCTTACAAAAAATGCAATCATCCATTAAATGTGACCACCTTTCGCGATTTATAAAATATGTACTACTATAAATTTAACATAAAAAGGAGTTAAAAGCATGCGTAAGATAGTGAATAATGGATAATTTTGACAGGTAGAGGGATGGATATGCTATTATAAACTAAAGAGTACGCAAGGAGGTATACTAATGGCTTTACTAGAAGTAGAAAACTTAACAGGCGGGTATACGAAGCGCCCAGTCCTAAAAGATATTTCATTTGCAATAGAAGAAAAACAAATTGTTGGACTAATAGGTCTAAATGGGGCGGGTAAAAGTACAACGATTAAACATATAACTGGTTTAATGCATCCCAAACAAGGAACCATCAAAATTAATGGGCATCAGTTAGTGGAAGATACAGAAACATACCGGAAACAATTTTCCTATATACCAGAAACACCTGTCTTATATGAAGAATTAACATTAAAAGAACATCTTGAATTAACTGGTATGGCATATGGACTTTCAGAAGAAGAGTTACAAGAAAGAATGGTTCCACTATTAAAAGAATTTCGATTGGAGAAAAAACTTAATTGGTTTCCGGCACATTTTTCTAAAGGTATGAAGCAAAAAGTAATGATTATGTCAGCATTTCTAATCGAGCCTAAGCTTTATATTATAGATGAGCCATTTGTTGGCCTTGACCCACTTGGCATTCAATCTTTATTAAATTGGATGGATGAAATGCGCGCGGAAGGTGCTAGTATTTTAATGTCCACTCATATTTTAGCTACAGCTGAAAAATATTGCGACACATTTATTATTATTCATCAAGGTGAAATTCGTGCGGAAGGAACCTTGAAAGATTTACAAACCAATTTTGATATGCCTGGAGCCTCACTTGACGAAATTTACATTCAGTTGACAAAGGAAGAGGAAGCTGATGAAGATGATATTTGATAGTAAAGCGCTTTGGAAGGAGCGATTTAGTGCTTACACGACAGAAGTGATGCGCTATCTTCGTTACATGTTTAATGACCATTTGCTTTTCGTATTGGTAATTGGGCTTGGTGCAGGGATATTCTATTATGCTGGTTGGGTAAAAACGTTAGAGCCAACTTTCCCTGTTATCCCATTAATGGTTATTTTACTTACTGCTTCGATTGCCATAAGTCCGGTTGCTACACTCCTCCAAAAGCCAGATGTTGTATATTTAATTGTACAAGAAAAAGCGATGAATCATTATTTCGCGCAAGCCAAAATAGCTAGTTTTTTTATGCAATTTTATGTATTTTTGATTGTTCTTGGAGCTTGTATGCCAATGTACGTCGAAGTAACAGGTGTTTCTTATAGTCGATTTTTCTCATTATTTATCGTGCTTGCTTTACTAAAAGCTTGGAATATTTACTTTGGTTTTGAAAGCATGAAATTAGAAGAGGCTGATACGACTTGGATGTTTGTAAGGGTGATTGTAAATGCTTTGCTAATTTATATTGCATTAATTTCCGCACCGTATATTTCTATCCCCGTGACGATTATTCTACTATTTGCAAGTTATTATTGGATGACAAAGAAAGTAGCCAAAGTCACGCTTAGATGGGAGTATTTAGTAGATAAAGAAGAAGCTAGAATGAATCGTTTTTATCGTTTAGTGAATCTATTTACGGATGTGCCACATTTACGAGGAACTGTTCGCAGACGAAGCTATTTAGATTTTCTTTATCAACCAATCCCTTATGCAAAAAGGAAAACATTTGCGTATTTATTTAGTCGAACTTTTATAAGAACAAATGAATATAGTGGTTTATATATTAGATTAACGATTATAGCAGTGATTTTACTGGTTTTTGTACAAGGTTTTTATTTAAATATTGTTTTTTCTTTATTATTCCTTTATTTAACTGGTTTTCAATTTATTCCCATGCTAAAACACTACGATTCACAAATTATGCTTCGACTTTATCCGATTGATGATGGCTATCGTCACCGTAGTTTTATCCATTTTTTACGAATTTTATTACTTGCGCAAGCATTATTGTTTAGTATCATTGGAATCGCACAAAATGGAACAATTAACGGGTTGATTATTTTGAGTATAAACTTGGCTTTCGTAGTTATTTTTACTTTTATTTATGCACCAGTTCGAATGCGGAAAATGTATGAATAAAAAAATGCGATTTGGATTATTGTCATAGTCCAAATCGCATTTTTTTATTTTGCATCATGGGAAAATTCTGGATAATGATAGATATCTTCATGAGAAAATCCCGCTTGGGTATTATTTTTCTTCATGATATTCATGATTTCTTGATGTAGTGGTGTTTTTTTCCAATCTTGAAAGAAAATTTCTGAATCCCAAAAAGAGATCATTAAAAATTTATTTGTACTAATAGATTTTGCGAGCTTAGTACTCTGCAAGCCTTGAGTGTCCGCAAACTGAATACTTGCATGTTGATACATTTGTAAGAAAATAGGGATTTCTTCATCTCGAAGTTGAATATATTCGAAAACAACGATTCCGAATCCTTTTAAAGAACCACTGCTTTGAAGAACTCGATATTCCATGCCTTCTTGAAAAAGTTTGTCTCCAGTCGATTCCTGATACAGCAGTGATTGAGAATGATTTTGGAGCAATGTTACATTTGCACCTACATAATTTGCCATTAGTTGACGAAGATAATGCTCGGTACCAGTTGTGACAAATATTTTTTTCATACTAAGTCCTTCTTTCTAATTTAATCCAATAAGATAAATGATTTCACCTTTATTTTCCACTATTTATATATTTGAAACAGAAGATAGGCAATTTGTTTGGTTTTATACAAGATTTCTAGTATTCTTTTATCTGGAGAAGTTATTTATTGTTTTGTTACTTATTGTGTGCAAATGAACAAAGAAGGGAAGCGACCTGATGACAAAAATAACCAATGATTTATTTTTAAAAGCAGCTCGAAAAGAAAGTGTGGACCGAATTCCAGTTTGGTACATGAGACAGGCGGGCAGATCGCAACCAGAATATCGTAAATTGAAAGAGAAATACTCTTTATTCGAAATCACCCATCAACCTGAATTATGCGCTTATGTGACAAAATTACCTGTTGATCAATATGGCGTAGATGCAGCGATTTTATATAAAGATATTATGACGCCTCTTCCGGGGATGGGAGTGGATGTCGAAATAAAATCTGGAATTGGTCCGGTGATACATAATCCGATTAAAACTTACCAAGATGTGGAAAAACTAACTATTTTTAAACCTGAAATAGAAGTTCCTTATGTACTGGATACAATAAAATTATTAGCTGATGATATGTTAGAAGTTCCTTTGATTGGCTTTGCAGGAGCTCCGTTTACTTTGGCTAGTTATATGATAGAGGGCGGTCCTTCCAAAAATTACCATCAAACGAAAAGTTTTATGTATCGTGAACCAGAAGTTTGGGCGATGTTAATGACAAAACTTGGACAAATGACAGCAGATTATTTAATTGCGCAAATTAATGCAGGTGCTTCGGCTGTTCAACTATTTGATTCATGGGTGGGGGCACTCAGTCGTGCAGATTACGCCCAATATATTCGCCCCACTATCGAAAAAATAATTATCGAGATTAAAGCAGTACACCCAACAACGCCGATAATCATGCAAGCGGTTGGTGCAGGACATCTTTTAGCTGAATGGGAAAAAATGCCACTTGATGTAGTTGGAGTAGACTGGCGCGAATCTCTTACTGATGCTAGAAAAAAAGTACCAAGCAAGGCTATCCAAGGAAATCTGGATCCATCAACACTTTTAGCACCAGAAAAATGCTTGGAAGAAACCGAACGAATTTTGCAAGAAGGTGTATTAAAACCTGGCTATATCTTCAATTTAGGACATGGCGTTTTTCCAGAAGTATCACCAGAAATGTTGAAAAAACTTACTACCTATATTCATGAAAGAAGCGAAATACTATTAAATAAAGGATGATGAACAAATGACTAAAAAAGTTGGGTTACTAGTTATGGCATATGGAACCCCGTACAAAGATGAAGATATTGAACGCTATTATACAGATATTCGTCATGGGCATAAACCAAGCGAAGAAATGATTGCTGATTTACGTGGACGCTACCATGCGATTGGTGGGCTGTCACCACTTGCGAAAATTACAGAAGAACAAGCTTATGGACTTGAGCGAGCATTAAACCAAGCGCAATCGGAAGTAGAATTTAAAGCATACATTGGTTTAAAGCATATTGAACCATTTATAGAAGATGCAGTTAAAGCGATGCATGAAGATGGAATAGAAGAAGTGATTTCCATCGTTTTAGCTCCACATTATTCTAGTTTTAGCGTAGAAGCTTATAATAAACGAGCAAAAGAAGCAGCAAATAAATTAGGCGGCATGGAAATTAAATCAATTAATGATTGGTATAAAGAGCCGAAATTTATCCAAATGTGGGCCGACAGAATTAATGCAACTGCAAAACAAATTCCAGCCGATGAATTAATGGATACTATCTTGATTGTCTCAGCGCACAGTTTACCTGAGAAAATCAAACTACATCAAGATCCTTATCCAGATCAACTACAAGAAACTGCTGATATGATTTTTGAAAAAGTGGTTGTCCCTCATTATGCGCTAGGTTGGCAAAGTGAAGGGAAAACTGGTGAACCTTGGCTTGGACCAGATGTACAGGATTTAACAAGAGAACTTTATGGTAAAGAAAAATATAAACACTTTATTTATACGCCGGTTGGATTTGTTGCCGAACATTTAGAAGTGCTTTATGACAATGATTATGAATGTAAAGTGGTAACAGACGAAATTGGTTCCGCGTATCATCGCCCACCTATGCCGAATGCCGATCCAGAATTTTTGGAAGTATTAAGGACGGTTGTGTGGAATAAATACACAAATTAAGAAAAAATGCCGGAATAGATATTATTTCGGCGTTTTCTAGGTAATGAAAGAAAACGTTTTCAAAATTATTACCTAAATACTATGAAGTTTTAATCTGTTTCTCATCTTTACCGGGCATAATGATAAATATAGAAGGTTAGGAGGTTAACCTAAATGAAAAACAAGGCAGAAAAACAAAGAATTGCCACTAATTTATCACTTTATATGAAAATAAACGGATATACCAATAGAACATTTGCTACGGCGGTTGGAATCTCACAGAATACGTTAAAAGCATTGATGATTGGAAAAATGAGAAATGAAAATAAGTTTCAAAAATACATAATGCAAATTACAGAAAGTTTAGCATTAGAGGAAAAGTTTTTTGAACAACCTAAAGAAGCTATTACATCCGCGCCTATTACATTTCAAGATACAAATAAAATGCATCTTGGGGATGAAAAATTTAACGCAATTAGTCTTATGTTGAAAATTGGCGAAATTCATTATGAATCATAAGAAGTTTGGGAGCGAACCTCCCAAACTTTTTTTATGCAATGAGCTAGGAAGTTTAGGGGCTTGACGAACCTAACTAACTCACGTAAAATGAAGACAATTTTCAAAATAGGAGTGTGACACATGATTAGAAAACTGACTGTATCTGATAATGAAGAAGTAATGGCACTTTTGAAAGTAGAAGCAACCCTAAATTTGTTTATTATTGGGGATATTGAAAATTTTGGTTATGATAGTGATGTTCAAGATCTTTGGGGTGAATTTGACTCAACTGGTAGCTTACATGCTGTGTTACTCAGATTTGATAAATTTTACTTACCTTATTCAAAAGATGCTAATTTTGATGCAAAAGCTTTTTCAGAAATAATTGCAAAAGATAAGAAATATGAAATTAGTGGAATTTCTCGTGTCACACAAGTGCTAGAACCATTTTTACCAGAACTTGCCAAAAGAAGACAAGATACATATTTTTGTGAATGTGAACATGTTAACCGAATATCCGTCAATCAAGATGTTATCGTACGGACGGCTGCTCCAGAAGATGTTGCAGCTATCATCAAAATGCGAACAAATATTAACGAATTTGGTAATCGAGAAGAAAATGAAGAATTAATTATTCGCCAAATTAAACAAGGTGTGAAACGAATTTATTATATTGAACAAAATCAAGAAATTGTTGCAGTAGCGGAAACTTCTGCGGAAAATTCTTTTTCAGCAATGATTACGGGTGTTGCAACTAGTTCAAAATACAGACAAAAGGGGTTTGCAAGCACACTACTAAAAAAATTATGTTGTGATGTTCTTGCAGAAGGGAAAAAACCTTGTTTGTTTTATGATAACCCAGTTGCTGGAGAGATTTATCATCGTCTTGGTTTTGAACACACTGGTGATTTTGTGATGTATAAATAGCCTTTACTTTCCATGCATAACATTGGTAAGATGAATATATTATGTTAGTAGAGGATGAATAATTTGAAACCACATGGGATTTGTTTTTTTGATATGGATGGAACACTTTTAAATAATGAATCAACAGTACTAGATAGCTCGCTTTATGCACTAGAAAAGTTGCGTGAAAATAAGATTATTCCTGTTATTGCTACTGGACGGACACTTACAGAAATAAGCCATCAAATGGAAGTTACTGGTATCGAATCAGCAGTGATAATGAACGGACAAATGGTTATTTTCGAAGGGGAAAAAGTCTATGAAGATATCTTAGAGGAAGAATTATTAGAACGTCTAACTCAAGAAGCTAAATCGCAAAATGTAGAAGTTTGCTATTATAATGATAAACGAATTGGTGCATCAGCTATTACTCCGGTTGTAAAAGCGCATTATGATTTTTTAGGCGAACCGACACCAATGGTAATAGCGGATATGTATAAAAAAGAAACAATTAATATGGCGCTTTTATTGTTAGAAGCAGGTGATGAATATTTCCCAGAGCGTTTTAAAGAATTACAATTTATACGTAACACGCCATTTAGCAACGATGTACTTCGAAAAGGTGGCTCAAAAGCAGTGGGCATTGCAAAACTACTTGAAGTTATGGGTTATCAAGATGTTCCCACGTATGCTTTTGGTGACGGTATGAACGATCTAGAAATGTTTGGTGCCGTCAATTACTCGGTAGCAATGGAAAATGCAGTTCCACGTCTAAAAGAACAAGCAAGTTTTGTTACCAAGGATAATAATAATGATGGGATTAAACTCGGGTTAGAAAAATTGGGTTTAATATAAAGAAGTGCCTTGTGCGCTTCTTTTTTTAATTTCAAGCGCAAGACCGATATTAATAGAGGGTGTTTTCTGCTATACTTATAGTAAATTAATTGGAAGAAGGAGAAATGTTCATGAATGAAATTGGCCAAACATCAGATCACATAAATACAGATAAAAGAACGGATAAACAAATTATTATGCAAAAAATTCTTAATTGGTTTGTATTTTCTTTGTTAGTTGCATCAGTTGGTGCTGCGGTTGGAAGTGAGTTAAGTCCAGAACTTTATTTACCGCTTGTTGTTATTGAAATAGCTCTTTTAATTGTGGCTATTTTAATACGAAGAAGTAAAACCATTAATAAAATTGTTGGCTATCCTGTTTTGTTGGCTTTTGCTTTTGTCACAGGTTTAACACTTGGACCTACTTTGACATATTACTTTGGTGCGGGACAAGGTGCGGCTGTGCTAATGGCATTTGTTACAGCATCTGTTACATTCACAACACTGGCTTTAATCGGTTCAAAAATGAAAAAAGATTTATCGTTTTTAAGTAGTGCTTTATTTGCGGCAATTATTATTTTAGTGCTATTTAGTTTTTTAGGTGTCTTCTTACCACTAGGTTCGATGCTTTCAACAATTATATCAGCAGGCGGTACACTAATTTTTTCACTCTATATTTTGTATGATTTTAATCAAATTATGAAGCGCGATACTCACCTTGATGATGTACCAATGCTTGCTCTTACACTTTATCTTGATTTCCTTAACTTGTTCCTGTTTTTATTACGACTTTTTACAGGACGTGACTAAGTAAAACAAAAGATCTGCCAACCTAAAAATTGGTGGATTTTTTTCTATAAAAAAGATGGTTTTTATTAGACAAAAAGCATTTAAAATTCTATAATAATCTTAAGGTCAAAAATGGTCAAACTTATCTTTTATAAGGAGGACAAACTAATGGATTTACAAAAATTTACACAACAAGTCCAGCAAACAATTGCGGATGCGCAAAATCTAGCTATAGCATCAGAAAACCAAGAAATAGATGTAGCTCATATTTTCCAAGTCCTTTTAACAGAAAGTGATTTTACGAAACGAGTTTATGATGTAGCAGAAGTAGATACGGGTGCACTTCACCGTATAGTAGAAGATTCTTTGAAAAAAATTCCAGTTGTTTCTGGAAGTGGTGTTAATTACGGTCAGGCCATGAGCCAACCATTATTTCAATTAATAAGAGATGCTGAAAAAGAGCAAAAACAGTTGGAAGACGATTTTGTATCAACCGAACACCTTATCTTAGCTGTGATGGATCAAAAATCCAATCCAATCACTTTAGAACTAAAAAAACAAAATAAAACTAAAAAACAAATAAAAGAAGCAATTTTACAAATCAGAGGAGGAAAAAAAGTGACTTCCCAAAATGCAGAAGAAAACTATGAAGCATTACTCAAATATGGCCGAGATTTAGTGGCAGAAGTACGAAGCGGAAAACTTGATCCCGTAATTGGTCGTGACACAGAAATTCGTAATGTTATCCGGATTTTATCTCGAAAAACAAAAAATAATCCTGTGTTAATTGGTGAACCAGGTGTTGGTAAAACAGCAATTGTCGAAGGCTTAGCACAACGTATTGTTAGAAAAGATGTACCAGAAGGACTTAAAGATAAAACAATAATTTCGCTTGATATTGGTTCACTTATTGCTGGAGCCAAGTATCGTGGGGAATTTGAAGAGCGTTTAAAAGCTGTATTACAAGAAGTGAAGCAGAGTGATGGGCAAATTTTATTATTCATTGACGAAATCCATACGATTGTTGGCGCTGGTAAAACTGACGGCGCAATGGATGCCGGCAATATGTTAAAACCAATGTTAGCAAGGGGAGAGCTGCATTGTATTGGCGCAACAACTTTAGATGAATACCGACAATACATCGAAAAAGATGCAGCACTAGAAAGACGTTTTCAAAAAGTACTTGTTCCAGAACCAACTGTGGAAGATACTGTATCCATATTGCGCGGATTGAAAGAACGTTTTGAAATTCATCACGGCGTTAATATCCATGATAATGCTTTAGTTGCTGCAGCAAGTTTATCCAATCGTTATATCACAGATCGTTTTTTACCTGACAAAGCAATTGATTTGGTAGATGAAGCATGCGCTACGATTCGCGTGGAGATTGATTCTATGCCGAGTGAATTGGATGAAGTGACTAGAAAAGTAATGCAACTAGAAATCGAGGAAGCTGCTCTCAAAGAAGAAAAAGATCCAGCAAGCGAACGCCGTCTGGAAATACTTCAACGAGAACTAGCTGATTATAAAGAAGAAGCAAATAAAATGAAGTCCAAATGGGAAGCTGAAAAAAGCGAAATAAGTAAAATTCGTGAAGTCCGGGAACAAATTGATCATTTACGCCATGAATTAGAAGAGGCTGAAAATAACTATGACTTAAATAAAGCTGCTGAATTACGCCATGGTAAAATTCCAGCAGTAGAAAAAGAACTTTTAGCACTAGAAACAGAAAACCGAGAAAAAACAGCTCAAGAGGACCGGATTTTACAAGAAGAAGTAACAGAAAATGAAATTGCAGAAATCGTCGGACGTTGGACAGGCATTCCAGTTACTAAGTTAGTAGAAGGTGAGCGCGAAAAACTACTAAAATTAGCAGACGTTCTTCATCAAAAAGTAATCGGCCAAGATGATGCAGTGAGACTCGTTAGCGATGCAGTTCTTCGTGCACGTGCAGGAATTAAGGACCCTAAACGTCCAATCGGATCCTTTATTTTCCTCGGACCAACTGGTGTAGGTAAAACAGAACTTGCTAAAGCGCTTGCCTTTAATATGTTTGATTCAGAAGATCATATGATTCGGATTGATATGTCTGAATATATGGAGAAACATTCAGTATCTAGACTTGTCGGAGCACCTCCTGGCTATATTGGCTATGAGGAAGGTGGGCAATTAACAGAAGCGGTTAGAAGAAATCCATATTCCATTGTACTTCTGGATGAAATTGAAAAAGCACACCCAGATGTGTTTAATATTTTACTCCAAGTATTAGATGATGGTCGTATTACGGATTCACAAGGTCGCTTAATTGATTTTAAAAATACCGTAATTATAATGACATCAAATATTGGTTCTAATTTACTTTTAGAAAGAACTGAAAAAGGAGAAATATCACCTGAACTCGAAGAAGATGTGATGCAAATTTTACAAAGTGAATTTAAACCTGAATTTTTAAATCGTGTCGATGATATTATTTTATTTAAACCATTAACGCTAGCTGACATTAAAGGTATTGTAGAAAAACTAGTAGAAGAACTTCAAATCCGTTTGAAAGATCAAGAAATTAGTATAAGCATTTCAGACGCTGCAAAAGCATTTATTGCAGAAGAAGCATATGATCCAGTTTATGGTGCAAGACCGTTGAAACGTTATATCGTGCGCCATGTAGAAACACCACTTGCAAGAGAAATTGTTTCTGGTCAGGTTCTTCCGCATTCATCTGTAGAAATCGACCTCATGGACAATGAATTTACATTTAAAGTGAGTGAATAACAAAACAAAAGGTTTGATGTTGAGTTTGAAAGGGAAAACTTTTGTTGGATTAGTCGTTTTATAATAGATGAAAAACGGAAGGATGAGGAAGATGAAACTAGTATTAATACGTCATGGCCAAAGTGAATGGAACAAATTGAATTTATTTACAGGTTGGCACGATGTTGATTTATCGGAAGAAGGCGTGATTGAAGCAAAAAATGCTGGAAAACGAATTAAAGAAGCTGGTTTAGAATTCGATGTAGCTTTTACTTCAGTATTAACAAGAGCTATTAAAACATTAAATTTTGTTTTAGAAGAATCCGACCAAATGTGGATTCCAGTAAATAAATCTTGGCGCTTAAACGAGCGACATTACGGAGCACTTCAAGGCCTAAACAAACAGGAAACAGCAGAAAAATATGGAGCAGATCAAGTGCAAAAATGGCGGAGAAGCTATGATACACTACCACCATTATTAGAAGAAAACGACGAAAGACAAGCAAAAAATGATCGTCGCTATCAGCTGCTTGACACACATGCGATTCCATCAGGCGAAAACTTAAAAGTAACATTAGAACGAGTTATTCCTTATTGGATGGATACAATTGCCCCAGAAATTAAAGAAGGAAAGCGCGTTGTTATTGCTGCACACGGTAACAGTTTGCGGGCCTTAGTGAAATTTTTAGAGGGAATCAGCGACGATGAAATAATGGAGTTAGAAATTCCAACAGGTGTACCACTTGTATATGAGTTAAATAATGAATTAAAACCAGTAAATAAATATTACTTGGATAAATAGAAAAAGAGCCTCTTTCTAAGCTTAATAACTTAGAAAGAGGTTCTTTTTTTGAGTACATTACGCACTCTAGCTAACAGAAAGTTGGATGTTTACTTAAAGTCATAAACTTCGCTATCTTTAGGCATTAAGAAAGTGATTAAAATAATGAAGAAGGATAAGCCCGCCCCTAATATAAGAGCTCGTGTCATATCAAATGATACATATAACATGGAAGAAAGAACGAATTCTGCCATTAAAGAAAGGACGAATATCCAAAATACAGTCACCACGTAACGCATCCTTACACCTCATTTCATCTATTTCATAATATATTTTAGCATATAAAACTTGATTATCCAATCAAATCTCTTTAGAAAATAGGATTATCAGCAAATAGAGAGGATTAAGTGAAGCGATGGAGAATATAAATATTAAGAGCTAACAAAACGAATGTCATAATATTGTCAAATGTAAATAGCTATCCACAATTCCTTTCATACAGCCAATTAGCTTGCTTTATGATAAAACTTTCATCAAAAAGTTAGTAAGCTCTCAGATTTAAAATGCTAGAATGTAGAAGGTTAACAGAGACAGAGCCATTTAAATTGGGGGAATTAACTAATTTGGATAGGAAGTGCCGACTGATAATGAAAAAGAAATTCACACAAATTATACTAGCAAGCACAATCGTAAGTTCCACATTTTTACCTTTTGCTCATGCAGAGGAAGCTAAAGCAAGTCAAACTACTACAAGCCAGTCAGGAATGACTTTATCACAACAACAATTTATTCAATCAATAGCAAGCGACGCACAAGATTTACAAAAAGAAGAAAAAATATTGACCAGCGTTACATTAGCACAAGCTATTTTAGAATCTAATTGGGGTAAGAGTGGATTATCAACAACAGGGAATAATTTATTTGGAATTAAAGGAAGCTATAATGGTGAATCTGTTTCGATGGGGACACAAGAATTTAGCGGAGGCAAAGCATACCATACTCAAGCAGATTTCAGAAAATATCCAGATAAGAAAGCATCTTTAGTAGACCATGCACAATTATTTGTTAATGGGGTGTCCGGCAACGCGAATTTATATGCAGCAGTTATAGGAGAGAAGGACTATAAGAAAGCAGCGTATGCTATTCAAGATGCTGGCTATGCGACAGATCCAGCATACGCAGAAAAGCTCATTTCAACCATTGAAAAGTATGATTTAAATAATTATGATAATGTATACGATACGGTAACCTCTACCGAAAAACAGTTAGCTTATGCAGAAATAGCGAATCCACAAGAAACAATTTGGACAAAACCATACAACACTGAAGGCGCTGAAAAAGCAACTGATGCTAAACAATATCAAAATAAATCACTTAGAATTACTGATAAAGCAACGACCAAACAAGGAACTTGGTATAATCTGCAAGACCAAGGTAAACAAATTGGTTGGATTAATAGCAAGGCAGTAAAAGTTTTCTATACCCCTAAAAATGAAACAAATGTAAAACTAGATAAATATGTAACAGATTCGAACCAAAAAATTTATGCATATCCCGTAGAAGATAATTCTAAAGTTATTTCTGCATTAAACGATTATAAGGGTCAGGAGTTAGATATTGATCGTCGTGCAGATGTGAAAAATGAATATTGGTATCGTGTGAAATCAGAGGATGGCAAGATTATTGGTTGGTCTAAAGCTAGCGGATTTGCAGAAAACAACCCAGAAAAAGTTGCGAAATAAAATAAAAATTGCAATCCAATTGCGTAATGAAGAGTTCTCTGTTAAAATTAGGACCAGGTCATAAAAAATATCCAGGAGAAATGAATATTTATCCTGATGTAGGTTGATATGGAGGAGAACACATGAACGCAGGAATTTTAGGAGTAGGTAAATACGTACCTGAAAGAATACTAACAAACTTTGATTTAGAAAAAATGATGGAAACATCTGATGAGTGGATTCGTACACGTACTGGAATTGAAGAAAGAAGAATTGCTCGTGATGATGAATATACGCATGATTTAGCATATGAAGCAGCAAAAGTAGCAATAGAAAATGCCGGATTAACACCAGATGATATTGATTTATTTATTGTAGCAACAGTAACTCAAGAAGCAACTTTCCCATCTGTGGCTAACATCATCCAGGATCGCTTAGGAGCAAAAAATGCAGCTGGGATGGATGTTGAAGCAGCATGTGCCGGATTTACTTTTGGAGTTGTAACAGCTGCTCAATTTATTAAAACAGGTGCTTATAAAAATATCGTTGTTGTAGGTGTAGATAAGTTATCGAAAATCACTAATTGGGATGATCGTGCAACTGCAGTTCTGTTTGGAGACGGAGCTGGTGCGGTTGTAATGGGACCAGTTTCTGATAATCGTGGCTTGCTTTCCTTTGATTTAGGTTCTGATGGTTCAGGTGGTAAATACTTGAACCTAGATGAAAACAAAAAAATCTATATGAATGGACGCGAAGTTTTCCGATTTGCAGTTCGTCAAATGGGAGAAGCATCATTGCGTGTGCTTGAGAGTGCTGGACTTGAAAAAGAAGAATTAGACTTATTAATTCCGCATCAAGCAAATATTCGGATAATGGAAGCTTCTCGTGAACGTTTGAATTTACCAGAAGAAAAATTAATGAAAACTGTCCATAAATATGGTAATACATCTTCATCCTCGATAGCACTAGCTTTAGTTGATGCAGTAGAAGAAGGACGTATTAAAGAGGACGATAATGTGTTGCTCGTTGGATTTGGCGGCGGGTTAACATGGGGCGCTTTAATTATTCGTTGGGGTAAATAACTCACAAACTAAAAAAAGTAAAGTTGTCCTGACAATTATTTTAGTTAGGGCAACTCTTCTTTATTTATGTTATAATAAAACAGGCTTTTGGTTTATTTGTTTTGCACTATTTTTATTTTAAGTAAAGCCTTAATTCTATACTAGCTGCTGTCGATTAGACAGAAGTTGTTTTTTATGAAATGCAAAGATGAGGAGATGAGTAAATGGATAGAAGAAGAGTTGTTGTTACTGGTATTGGAGCCGTTACACCAATTGGAAATGATGCAGAAACTTCCTGGGAAAACGCCAAAAAAGGTGTGAATGGTGTTTCGGAAATGACAAGACTTAATCCGGATGATTTTCCGGTTAAAATTGCAGCAGAATTGAAAGATTTTGATGTTGAAAAATACTTAGAGAAAAAAGAAGCGCGTAAAATGGACCGTTTTACCCATTATGCTATTGCAAGTGCGGAAATGGCTGTACAAGATTCTGGCTTAGTTATTGATGATTCCAATGCTACTCGTGTTGGTGTTTGGATTGGTTCAGGTATTGGCGGCATGGAAACTTTCGAAACACAATTTGAAGTTTTCTTAAATCGTGGTCATCGTCGTGTTAGTCCATTTTTCGTTCCTATGATGATTCCGGATATGGGATCAGGTCAAGTTTCCATTCGTTTTGGAGCAAAAGGCATTAACTCAACAACTGTAACGGCTTGTGCTACTGCTACCAACTCAATTGGGGATGCTTTTAAAGTAATTGAACGTGGAGATGCAGACGCAATGATTACTGGTGGAGCAGAAGCACCAATTACAAAAATGTCTTTAGCAGGATTTACTGCTAACAAAGCATTATCTTTAAACCCAGACCCAGAAACTGCTTGCCGTCCATTTGATAAAGACCGAGATGGCTTTATTATCGGTGAAGGTGCAGGGATCGTTATTTTAGAAGAATATGAACATGCTAAAGCTCGTGGCGCTAAAATCTACGCAGAAGTTGTTGGCTACGGTGCAACTGGTGATGCATACCATATTACTGCTCCAGCTCCAGGTGGTGAAGGTGCAGCTCGTGCTATGAAGATGGCAATTGATGATGCTGGCCTTACTCCAGACAAAGTAGACTATATCAATGCTCACGGAACTAGTACTCCTTATAATGATGAATATGAAACACAAGCAATCAAAACTGTATTTGGTGATTCAGCTAAAAAGTTAGCTATTAGTTCTACTAAATCCATGACTGGGCATACGCTAGGTGCATCTGGTGGAATTGAAGCTATCTTTGCAGTTTTAAGTATTCGTGATAATATTATTGCGCCGACAATTCATTTGAAAAATCAAGATGAAGTTTGTGATTTGGACTATGTTCCGAATGAAGCGCGTGAAAAAGAAGTAAATGTAGCCATGTCCAATTCTTTTGGTTTCGGTGGTCATAATGCAACATTAGTATTTAAAAGAGTTGAAGATTAAAAGAAAAAAAGCTTTACTTCCAAATTGGGAGTAAGGCTTTTTTTGAGCAATAAAATAGCTTTATATTAATAGATGGTATAAAATTAAATTGCACACAACTTAAAAGGAGGAGAACATCATGGTTGCATCCAATCGCATATTAGAAGAACAGCTTTGTTTTTCTGTTTATAATGCATCCAAACAATTTACAAGACTATATCGTGAAGCTTTAGAACCGTTTCAACTAACCTATCCGCAGTACATTAGTTTACTAGTTTTATGGGAAGGGAAAGAATTAATGGTATCTGAACTTGGTGTTAGATTAGGCTTAGATAGTGGAACTCTCACACCAATGTTAAAGCGGATGGAGCATTTAGGTTATGTCACGCGGAATCGTCATCCAAAAGACGAGCGCCGAGTGTACATCAAACTAACAGAAAAAGCGATAAAAATACAACCAGCTGTGCTTGAAAGCGTGGATAGATGCCTTCAACTACTAGATAACAACGAAAAAGAGTACACTCAATTACTTACAAAAATACAAGCATTAACTAATCAATTAGGAGGAATAGAACATGAAAAAACTGTATGAAACATCCGTGATTAACACCGGTGGAAGAAGCGGAGAAGTACACTCACCTGATAATGTATTTTACTTTGATATTGCAGCGCCAAAAGAATTAGGTGGCGATGGCGGTGGAGGAACGAATCCAGAGCAATTATTTGCTGCTGGATATGGCGCTTGTTTTAATAGTGCTTTAGAATTGGTACTTGGAAAAGCAGGTATTGACGCAAAAAGTACAGTAACAGCAACTGTGAGCTTGTATAATGATCCTGAAGATAATGGTTTTAAACTAGGTGTTTTACTAGAAGGTACAATTGAAGGCTTGGATGAAGAAAAAACAGAAGCTTTACTAAAAAAAGCACATGAAGTTTGTCCATATTCGAAGGCAACACGAGGTAACATCGATGTGGAAATTAAAGTGGGCTAATTTACTAATAGATATATATATATATATAGCAAAAACCCGTATGAATAAATACTTTCATACGGGTTTTTGCTATTATTTATTTTCTGCGTTTTCGGCCAAGACCAACGCCATTTTCCATTTTTTTCAAGGTTTTATTAGCTACACGTGCTGCTTTCTCTGCACCTGCATCCAGAATGTCATCAAGCTCTTCTGATTCCAAATACGCATGGTATCGCTCTTGAATCGGAGTAAGTTCAGCAACAACAATTTCTGCTAAATCTGTTTTAAAGTCGCCGTATCCTTTACCTGCATATTTTTTTTCTATACTAGAAATTGTTTCGCCAGTAATAACAGAGTAGATGGTTAATAGATTGGAAATACCGGGTCTTTCTTCTTTGTTATATTCAATAATTCCACTAGAATCAGTAACAGCACTTTTAATTTTTTTAGTGATTGTTGCTGGTGGATCAAGTAAAAAGATAGCATTTTTTAAATTAGCATCTGATTTACTCATTTTCTTTGTTGGATCTTGAAGAGACATTACACGTGCACCTTGTTTAGGTATAAATACTTCTGGCATTGTAAAAATATCGGCATGTTTTTTATTAAACCGTTCTGCTAAATCACGAGTTAATTCAATATGTTGTTTTTGATCTTCACCAACAGGAACTAAATTTGTTTGATAAAGTAAAATATCAGCTGCCATTAAAGGTGGGTAGGTTAATAGCCCAGCACTGACACCAGCTTTCCCATCTGACTTATCTTTAAATTGAGTCATGCGCTCTAATTCACCAATATAAACATTACATTGTAAAATCCAAGCAGCTTGTGCGTGTGCGGCAACTTCTGATTGAATAAATAAGGTAGCTTTTTCAGGGTCAAGTCCAACAGCTAAATACAATGCAGCTAAATTTCTAGTTTGTTGTCGTAACTTTAATCGATCTTGAGGAACTGTAATGGCATGCTCATCGACAATGCAATAAAAACATTCATATTCATCTTGAAACTGACCAAATTGTTTTAAAGCACCAATATAATTCCCTAAAGTTAACTGCCCACTAGGTTGAATTCCGGAAAATATTACTTTTTTCATGTGTATTCCTCCAATTTATTCACTGATTGCGAAAATAAAAAACCGTCCATCCCAACAAATGAATGTTAGGGACGAACGGTTATCCGCGGTGCCACCCTAAGTACCAAAAAGGCTCTTAGCAATAGAAAAACTCTATTAAAGAAGATAACGGTCTTTAGCCGCTATTTGCTACTAAACTTCACAAACAGTCCTCAGAAGTCCATTCGATTTTGCGCTTTATCTGTTTTCACCAACCACAGACTCTCTATTTTAAAAGCAACAAAATGTACTACTCTTCTTATTAACGCATCAGTTATATTACTTAATATTTTATCAGTTTACAAAACAGCTTGTCAATTAAAAAAATAAACATAAAATACTAGACAACATGATTAAGATAGCACTAATTAAGATTCCGGCATATTGAAGTCCAACGAGTTCAGAAAGCATCATATCAGAAAACTCATTCTCTTCTTCCCGTTTAATTTTGCGAGAAATATTTCTAAATCCATTGTGAACCCTGTCCAAAAAACCGCTTCTCATGATATAAACCAATAACCCGACAAGCAAAGTAATTAGTGATACAAGGAAAGAAATATCAATATAACCGCTTAAACTAACTCCATTTTTACCGAAAAGCAGAATTCCAAAAATAATGGCTTCTTGGATTAATGTGTAAATCATGATTCTTAAAAACATTATCTCACCTCTAATTAAAATTCATAATCCACTCTATCATAATTTACCACGAAACACTATATGATAGAAGAAAGCTACCACTCAATGTAAGAAATTTGCTTAGTTAATGGAAAATAACCATCCAGCTGTCTTTACATATTAATTACAGAAGAATCCCATTATATCAACGTTTTTCGAATTTATTACAAAATTTAATTAAATTTTTGGTATTTTTATCTAGACAACAGCCCAAAAAAAGTATATAAATATAATAATCCTTTAAAATTTAAAGGGGTTCGATATTTTTTCTTATACGAAAAAGAAACTTCTTCTTGTATTTCTAGAATTGGCTAAGTTAATTGGAAATTTATCTATGTAAATGGTTATTTTTCTGAAAACTTAATAAAAAGGTTTTGTAAAGTATACATAATTAATTCAAGTTATTGCAAAATAGTGGATAGCGTAACAGTCTCTGTTCAGATTTTTCACGCAATTTCAATTTTGCCATAATATTTTAATAACTTGTATCTTTCATCCTTGTTTTCATTTATCTTGTAAAAATAATTTACAAAGCCAGAATTCTTAGAGTATAATAGGTATCGAAACAATTTTTCAGAAAAATAAAAAAGGGAGGTCTACTTAGTGAAAAAATCTAAATTATTTCTTACACTTGGATTAACACTATTACTAAGCTTAGTCTTGGTAGCATGCGGAGGCGGATCTGATTCCAAATCTGACGACAAAAAAGGCTCAGGCTCAGGTAAAGCTTCAGGAGAACAAGTACTTAACTTAACAGAAAGTGCATTAATTCCTTCTGCAGACAGCACAAAAGCGGATGACCAAGTTGGTTTAAACGTAGTTAACCAAACAAATGAAGGTCTATATGCGCTTAATAAAGATGGTATTCCTGCCATTGCAGGTGCTGCTGAAGAGCCAAAAATAAGTGATGACAAAACAGTTTATACTATCAAACTTCGTGAAGATGCAAAATGGTCAAACGGAGATCCTGTAACTGCAAATGACTATGTTTACTCATGGCGTCGTGCAGTTGACCCTAATACCGCTGCAACATATTCTTACCTATTTGCTGCAATCAAAAACGGTGAAGAAATTGTAGCAGGTACGAAAAAACCTGAAGAATTAGGAATTAAAGCAGTAGATGACTATACTCTAGAAGTTACTCTAGCAAAACCAACTGCATACATTAATTCACTATTTGCATTCCCGACTTTCTTCCCACTTAACGAAAAATTCGTTACAGAAAAAGGCGAAAAATATGCACAAAATAGTGATAACATGTTATTCAACGGACCTTTCGAACTGAAAGATTGGACTGGAACAAATAAAAAATGGACTTACGTAAAAAATGATAGCTACTGGGATAAAGACAAAGTGAAGTTGAAACAAATCAACGTACAAGTTGTTCAAGATTCCGGTACTGGACTTAACCTATACAATACTGACAAAGTAGATCGTACTGTACTAAGTGCTGAATATGCAGCGCAAAACAAAAACAACAAAGATTATGTAACAGTAAATGATTCTTCTACTTTCTATATTAAATACAACCAAAAACGTGCTGGTAAAGATACAGTATTTGCAAACAAAAATATCCGTAAAGCGATATCTCTTGCAATCGACAAACAATCTTATACAGACACAGTTCTAAAAAATGGCTCTAAACCTGCCAACAACCTAGTACCAGAAGGATTTACTTTTGATCCAGGTAACAAAGAAGATTATACAAAAGAATCTGGTCCACATTTGGAATATGATGTAAAAGAAGCACAAAAAGCATGGAAAGCTGGTTTGAAAGAACTTGGAGTTTCTGAAATCACAGTTGAATTCACTAGTGATGATACTGAGAATGCAAGAAAATCTTCTGAATTCCTTCAAGCTCAATTAGAAAAGAATTTAGATGGTCTTACAGTTAAACTGAAAAACGTACCATTTAAAGTTCGTTTACAAAATGACCAAAACCAAGATTATGATTTCTCAATGAGCGGTTGGGGTCCTGACTATCAAGATCCATCCACTTTCCTTGATTTATTCGTAACTGATGGTGCACAAAACAGAATGAGTTATTCTAACAAAGACTACGACAAGATTTTAAATGATGCTTCAGTAACATATGCAGCTGACGATCAAAAACGTTGGGATGAAATGGTTAAAGCAGAACAAATCCTACTTACGGAAGATGTAGCTGTTCAACCACTTTATCAACGTTCTACTGCATACTTGCAAAAAGACTACATTAAAAACTTGCAAAAAAATCCATTTGGTCCTGATTACACTTATAAAGAAACATACTTGACTAAATAAAATAATTAATTAGTCTTTAAGAAAATGCTTAGCGGAAAGAGAGAGTATATTTCGATATGCTCTCTCCTTTTGCTGATGATTTTCATGTGTTATAATTAAAAATTAAAGTTTCCTTTTCTAGATTTTCTAGAACCTAACATTCGAAAAATGAAGTTTTTTTCCTAACTAATTTGCCATGTTGCAATAAAAGTTTAGAAACAAAGAAAAAGGCTCACTAAACTTGCGAATTTGGTTAGGAATAACTTTTTTATATATTTATTTATACTGGGAGGTGCAGAGATAGATGGTTAAATATACGTTAAAAAGAGTATTATATATGCTTATAACGTTATTCATCATAGCTTCAGTTACGTTTGTTCTAATGAAATTCTTACCTGGTACACCTTACCGTAATCAGGAGAAGCTATCCGATGAACAAATTCATATGATGAATGAAAAATACGGACTAAATGATTCAATTCCAGTCCAATATTTTAATTATATGACAAATTTGGTTAAAGGAGACCTAGGTGTTTCTTTCCAACTTGATAATAGACCAGTGTCCGAAATTTTAGGTGCACTAATTGGTCCTTCTGTCCAATTAGCACTAGAGGCAATGGTTTTTGGTGTTATATTTGGGATATTGCTTGGGGTGGTCGCGGCCATGTATCAGAATAGGTGGCCGGATTATACGAGTACATTTATAGCAATATTAGGAAAGTCAGTACCATCGTTTGTTTTTGCGACTGTATTACAATACTGGTTTGGAGCAAAATTACAATGGTTCCCAGTAGCCGGATGGGGGACTTTTGCAGATACGATTCTGCCGGCATTTGCGTTAGCGATGTTCCCACTTGCAACAGCAGCCCGATTTATGAGAACAGAACTAATTGATGTTTTTGCATCTGACTATGTTTTATTAGCTAAGGCAAAAGGGAATAGCCGCACTGAAGTAGCAATAAAACATGCGATTCGTAATGCACTTATTCCTTTAATTACCGTTTTAGGACCATTGTCAGTTGCACTAATGACTGGTTCTCTAGTTATTGAAAATATTTACAGTATTCCAGGTATTGGTAGTCAATTTGTATCTTCCATTCAAACGAATGATTATCCAGTTATTATGGGGACTACATTACTATTTGCTGTTATGTTAGTATTTATTATCTTAGTAGTGGATATTCTTTACGGATTAATTGATCCACGAATCCGTGTGTCTGGAGGTAGAAAATAATGGCAGAACACAAAATTGCAAAAGAAAGATTTCAACCAGCGCACATTCTTGAAGCAGAAGCAGAGAAAATTAATCGACCAAGTTTAACTTTTATACAAGATTCTTGGCTTCGAATTCGTAAAAATAGAGCGGCCTTAGTTTCACTTATTGTTTTAGCGCTTGTAGTTATTATGGCGATTATTGGTCCTTATTTATCACAAAACTTAGGTCCAGAGCATAATGTAAATAGACAAATTACTGAAAATGCGAGTCTTCCACCAAAAGTTCAAGGGTTTGATAATATGCCATTTTGGAATGGTCATCAATCAATTGGTGGGGAAGATGTCGATATTTATAAACAAAATAATATTAAAGAAGGCACATACTACTGGTTAGGTAGTGATACGCTAGGTCGTGACCAATTTGCTCGTATTTGGGCTGGTACACGAGTATCTCTTATTATTGCAGTTGTTGCAGCTCTATGTGACCTTGTAATTGGGGTTGCTTACGGTTTGATTTCTGGCTACATTGGAGGTCGTGTTGATAACTTTATGCAACGTGTACTAGAAGTTATTGGTGCAATTCCAAACTTAGTAGTTGTTATTTTAATGATGTTAATATTGGATCCAGGAATGCTTTCAATCATCATTGCAATTGCGATAACGAGTTGGATAACCATGGCCAGGGTAGTCAGGGGACAAGTCTTAAAACTGAAAAACCAAGAATTTGTTATGGCTTCTATGACATTAGGTGAATCAACACCAAAAATTCTTATAAAACACTTAATACCAAATATTTCTGGGATTATTATCATTAATATTATGTTTAGTATTCCTAGTGCGATTTTCTTTGAAGCCTTTTTAAGCTTTATTGGATTAGGTCTTCCAGCGCCAGCCGCATCTCTAGGGGTCTTGGTTAATGATGGATATAAAACATTACAAGTATTGCCGTATATGATACTTTATCCATGTATCGTGTTATGTATTGTCATGATTGCATTTAACCTGATTGCAGACGGCTTACGCGATGCCTTTGATCCTAAAATGCGCGATTAAAAGAGAGGTGAGGAATTATGGAAAAGCTATTAGAAGTGAAAGATTTAAATATTTCATTCCACACATATGCTGGAGAAGTAAAGGCTATTCGTGGAGTTAATTTTGATTTGTATAAAGGTGAAACATTAGCGATTGTTGGAGAATCTGGTTCTGGTAAATCAGTTACAACAAAATCAATTATGCGTTTACTTCCAGAAGGTAATTCAGAAATTAAAAGTGGTCAAATCTTGTTTAATGGAATGGATATTGCTAAAGCACACGAAAAAGAAATGCAAAAAATTCGTGGAAAAGATATAGCAATGATTTTCCAAGATCCAATGACATCACTAAATCCTACGATGACAATTGGAAAACAAATTTCTGAACCACTTATTAAGCACCAAAAGATTAGCAAATCAGAAGCTCGTAAAACAGCATTACGCCTGCTTCAATTAGTTGGAATTCCAAATGCAGAAGAACGAATTAAACAATATCCTCACCAATTTTCTGGTGGGATGCGTCAACGTGTTGTTATTGCAATTTCGCTTGCTTGTAATCCGCAAATTTTGATTGCTGATGAACCAACAACGGCACTAGATGTAACAATTCAAGCTCAAATTTTAGATTTAATGAAAGATTTACAGAAAAAAATTGATACATCAATTATTTTCATTACCCATGACCTTGGTGTTGTAGCAAACGTTGCAGATCGAGTTGCTGTTATGTATGGTGGTAAAATTGTAGAAATTGGAACAGTAGATGAAATTTTCTATAATCCACAACATCCATATACTTGGGGACTGATTAGTTCTATGCCTACACTGGATACAGATGATGAAGAACTATTTGTTATTCCAGGTACGCCTCCTGATTTGCTACACCCTCCAAAAGGAGATGCATTTGCTGCACGTAATAAATATGCGATGCAAATTGACCTTGAAGAAGAGCCACCACTATTTAAGGTGTCTGATACACATTATGCGGCTACATGGTTACTTCACCCAGATGCACCTGAAGTAACGCCTCCTGATGCTGTACTACGTCGCCAAGAACAGTTTGCGGAACTTCATCCTGGCATGCAAGCTGTCCATGCGAAAGGGGTAGAAGTAGAATGACAGAACAAAAGGAAAAATTATTAGAAATTCATAATCTAAAGCAATATTTTAATCAGGGGACTGCAAGTGAAGTACGTGCTGTTGATGATATTTCTTTTGATATTTATAAAGGTGAAACACTAGGTTTAGTAGGTGAATCTGGTTGTGGTAAGTCAACTACTGGTCGTACTATAATCCGTTTATATGATGCTACTGGCGGAGAAGTTATTTATAATGGTAAAGATGTGCATGCACGTAAAAACCGTAAAGAAATGCTTGAATTCCGCCGTAAAATGCAAATGATTTTCCAAGATCCATATGCGTCATTAAATCCGCGTATGAAAGTAAAAGATATTATTGCAGAAGGTATCCGTATTCATGGACTTGCTAAAACGCCGGAAGATACAAATCAACAAGTATATGATTTGCTTGAAACGGTTGGTTTAAGTAAAGAACACGCTGGTCGTTATCCTCATGAGTTTTCTGGTGGTCAACGTCAACGTATTGGGATTGCCCGCGCGCTTGCTGTTCAACCTGAATTTATCATTGCTGATGAACCTATTTCGGCTCTTGATGTATCTATCCAAGCACAAGTAGTTAACTTATTACGCCAATTGCAAAAAGAAAAAAATCTAACATACCTATTTATTGCCCATGATTTATCAATGGTTAAATATATTAGTGACCGAATCGGCGTAATGTATTTTGGTAAATTGGTAGAGTTAGCACCGGCAAATGATTTATATCATGCGCCATTACATCCTTATACAGAATCGCTTTTATCCGCAATTCCTCTACCAGATCCAAATTATGAACGGACTCGTGTGCGTAAAGCATATGATCCAACTACTCATAATTATAAAGATGGCGATGAAATTAAAATGCGTGAAATTGCTCCTGGACATTTTGTTTATTGTTCAGAAGAAGAAGAAGTAATGTATAAAGAAAAACATGCTAAATTATCAGCAGCTACTAAATAATGAATAAGCCTTCATTGAATATTATTTCGATGAAGGTTTTTTTATAGGAAATTGAAATTTCTCATCGAATTCTCATAAAAAAGCTATTTTTTTCATGTGATTTTAGTTTAAACAAGTTATAGTAGGGGTATCATATACATAACGGCTTGCTAACAATGGTTTTACATATTTGGAAAGAAAAAATTTAAAAATAGTATATAGAATTTCACAAAATTAGTGTATAATGAAGTGTAAGTTCTTTAATGAATTTTCCAAATAGAGATATTGCTAGAATTTCGTTATATGAATGAAACAATACCCGATAAGGAGTGTGAATGTCTAATGGTAACGTTATACACTTCACCTAGTTGCACATCTTGCCGAAAAGCTCGTGCATGGTTGGAAGAACATGATATCCCTTATAAGGAAAGAAACATTTTTTCTGAGCCACTTAGTTTGGATGAAATTAAAGAAATTCTTCGTATGACTGAGGACGGAACAGATGAAATTATTTCCACTCGTTCAAAAACTTTCCAAAAGTTGAACGTGGATTTAGATAGCCTTCCTTTGCAACAACTATTTGAATTAATCCAGAAAAATCCTGGCTTATTACGACGTCCTATCATTATTGATGAGAAACGTTTGCAAGTTGGGTACAATGAAGATGAAATTCGCCGTTTCTTACCGCGCCGAGTACGCACGTATCAATTACGTGAAGCGCAAAAAATGGTTAACTAAGATTGATAAAAGTGGTTGCCGAGGATTCCATTCAATTGGATTCTTGGCGCTTTTTTTGTAATTCGAGTTATTGTTCTTGTATTTTTTTAGTTTTTCAGCTAATATAGTAATCCACCATGAAAATTCAAGAAAAAATGGTGGTACTATTTTCTATTATGAGCTACAATGAATTTAACCAATTAAGTTTTACCCTTCATTGTCAAAGACTAACTAGGAAGGGAGAGTGTGACGATGGAAATTGAACGAATTAATGAAGATACTATCAAGTTTTATATCTCTTATCTGGATTTAGAAGAGCGAGGTTTTAACCAAGAAGACGTTTGGTATGACCGCGAGAAAAGTGAAGAACTTTTCTGGGATATGATGGATGAGCTAAAATATGAAGAAGAGTTCTCTCCAGAAGGTCCGCTCTGGATACAAGTCCAAGCTTTAAAACATGGTTTAGAAGTATTTGTAACAAAAGCTACAATTGGTGGAAAAGGTGAAGGTGGCTTCGATGTCACACTTAATTCCCCAGATGAGCTTGCAGAAGAAAAAATCGAAAAACTACTCGAAGAAAACTTCAATCCAGTGAAGAAAGAAATGCTTGGAGAAGATGATACGTTAGAGTTTATTTTAGAGTTCCGTGATTTTGAGGATGTTATTTCTTTATCACGTGCGACAGGATTAGAAAATCTGGTAACGAAACTTTATTCTTATCAAGAGAAGTATTATTTGAATGTAGAATTTCCTGAAAATAAGTATGATGAATCCAACATTGACAATGCCGTTAGTATTTTGCTTGAGTACGGTTTAGAGTCGAATTTAACTGGTTATATGCTAGCAGAATATGGCAAAATCATTTTTGACGTACCTGCATTACAGCAAGTAAGACAATACTTTTAAATCAATATTTTAAGACCCGTTTTGGCTGAAAAAACAGCTAGACGGGTCTTTTTTATGATTTTAAAAAATTAGCAGGAAAATGGTTAGCTGTTGTCGAATAATATTAGTAAAGAGCTAATAGGAGTGTGTAGATTATGTTTACAGCAAGAAACGACCAAGGAGAAACATTTACTATTACTAAAATGAATGTAGCACGTATTCGACAAGAAAATCAATTGTTTTGTAAGGCTTGCTCAAGTCCGGTGATGATTAAAGCTGGTGAAATTAAAATACCACATTTTGCACATGAAAAATCAACTAAATGTGCTTTTGCTTCAGAAGGTGAAAGTGAGCAACATTTGCTTGCTAAAAGCCAACTTATGTCCTGGTTTTGTTATCAAGGTATTCCGATTACAGTAGAATGTTACTTTCCAAAGATTGCTAGACAAGCAGATGTGTTTGTTAACAATAAGTCAGTAATTGAATTTCAGTGTTCCTCCATCCCAATAAGTGAGATGATTAGACGCACAATGGATTATGTATCGATTGGTTTAGATGTACACTGGATACTAGGACAAAGTGTAAAAACAGTGAAAGGACGAATTTATCTAACGGCATTCCAACTAGCGTTTTTACAAGTAGACTCACAATTAGGCTATCATTTTTGGCATTATTCTCCTGAAAAAGAAATTTTTACATTATATTACCACCTAACATTTGAAAAAAGAAATGCTTTCTTTGCTAGTGAGATGCAATTTTCACTAAAAGAAAATTTAAATGAATGTAAACAAAAAATCAGTCGAATTATTTCAAGACATACTTATGTAAAAAGAGATCGATTGCTTGAACGCGAGAAAATTTGTTTTTATTATGCTAAATTTAAAAAACATGGTCAGTTTATGAAAAGAGTGTATAATGCAGGTTATTATTTGCATTATTTGCCAAAAGAAATTGGTGTGGATTTAGAATCTCAATTCTTAGTAATTACACCTGCTATAGAATGGCAATTTGATTTATGGGATATTTTTTTTAATAGGCTTGAAAAAGATGATACATTTAGTGAAGTTTATTTTTTAGAAAAATTTCAGTTAGTAGTTAAAAAAGTGCATACAATTTGGCTCCCATCTGATGAATACTTAAAATTAGGAAAAGCTTATCTATCTTATTTAATTCAGGTGGGAGTTCTTTCCACAATTCCAGATAATCGCTACCGAGTAAAACGTGTAATGGCATGCATCCATAAATCAGTTTCAGAACTTTAATCATCTGTTTTGCTTTTTTAGTTATTTTAGCTCATAATAAAATCAAAATGACTATGGTTGGGAGTTTTTAATAATGAGTAAAACAAATGCATTACCATTAAGAGAAGAAGTACCGAAAAAATTAACATGGGATTTAACCACAATTTATGCAAGTGATGAAGCTTGGGAAGAAGCTTTTGTTGAATGTCAACAAGTAGCAGAAGAGAGTACTAAATATAAAGGGAGGCTAGCAGAAAGTAGCCAAACACTTTTTGAAGCGCTACAATTTCGTGATAAGGCATATGATTTAATTAGTAATTTATATGTATACGCGCATTTAAAAATGGATCAAGATACAGCTAATGCAAAGTACCAAGGATTATATAGTCGAGCAGGGAGTTTAGTTACAAAACTGATGTCTGCTTTATCGTATTATGATCCAGAAATTTTAGCTATGGATGAAAATATTTTAAAACAGTTCTTGGAAGAAAATAAAGATTTACAATTATATGCACATCTTTTAGAAGAGCTAAATTTAAGCCGACCTTATATTTTAAGTGAGAAAGAAGAAGCGCTACTTGCCAATGCTGGTGAAGTGCTTGGAAGTTCATCAAATACATTTAATACACTAAATAATGCTGATTTGAAATTCCCGATTATTCGAGATGAAGATGGAGAAGAGATAGAAATTACGCACGGTCGGTTTGGCAAGTTACTTGAAAGTAATGATCCACGTGTTCGCAGAGAGGCTTTTTTAGGTGTATATTCTGTTTATGAAGGTTTGAAAAATACGCTTGCTTCCACACTAAATGGTCAAGTGAAGAAATCTAATTTTTATGCTTCTACTCGTGGTTATCAATCAGCACGAGAAGCAGCACTTTCCGGTAATCATATTCCAGAAACAGTATATGATTCCTTGCTTAAATCTGTAAATGAAAATGCTAATTTGCTTCATCGTTATGTGAAACTTCGTAAAGAGTTATTAGGCCTAGAAGAATTGCACATGTATGATCTTTATACACCACTTTCCGATGATGTTAATTTGGAATTCACTTATGAAGAAGCAAAGGAACTTGTATTAGAGGCGTTGAAACCACTAGGTGAAGAGTATCAAGCCATTTTGAAAGAAGCTTTTGATAGTCGGTGGATTGATGTTGTGGAAAATAAAGGTAAACGTAGTGGTGCCTATTCTTCGGGTTCATATAGTACAAATCCTTATATTTTATTGAATTGGCAGGATAATATTAATAATGTATATACTCTGGCGCATGAGCTTGGTCATAGTGTGCATAGTTACTATACTAGAAAAAATCAACCGTTTGTTTATGGTGATTATTCGATTTTCTTAGCAGAAGTGGCTTCAACAACTAATGAAAACCTTTTAACAGACTACTTGTTGAAAAAATATGAGGATCCAAAAGTGCGTGCTTATTTATTGAATCATTATTTAGATGGATTTAAAGGAACTGTTTTCCGTCAGACACAGTTTGCTGAATTTGAGCATGCAATTCATCAAGCGGATCAAAATGGTGTGGCGTTAACTGCAGACTATTTAACAGAAACTTACTTTGATATTAATAAAAAATATTATGGTGAGGCCATGGTTTATGATAATGAAATTGGTTATGAATGGTCGCGAATTCCGCATTTCTATATGAATTATTATGTTTTCCAATATGCAACAGGATTTTCGGCAGCTTCAGCTCTTAGTGCAAAAATTTTAACAGAAGGCCCAACTGCTGTAACGGCATATATTGACTTTTTGAAAGCGGGAAGTTCAGATTTCCCTATCGATGTACTTAAAAAAGCTGGCGTTGATATGGCTACTCCTGATCCAGTAGATGATGCATTAAAAGTGTTTGCTCAACGACTTGATGAGTTAGAAAAACTTGTTAAGTAAGTATAGCTTCTTAAAAGGGTATAAAAGTTTAACTTAAACTTTTATACCTTTTTTAATTTGATTAGTGTAGACGGAGCTTCGAAATATAAAAATAACTATGTGAACTATTGAATTAAAGTGATTTATATGGTATATTATAACCGTGAAATAAATCACAAACAAATACCCCCTTTATTTGATTGTGTGAATTTCTCCTTTTGATTGCGCTGTAAGAAGCCGTGGCATTGTGCTACGGCTTTTTACGTTATCAACATGAATTTACAAAAAAGGCAGGGGTAAAATGATAATAGAGGATAAAAAGTTATTAAAAGAAGTGCTTCTTTTTGCGAAAAATGTAGATACAAAGATTAATGATATGTCGCTAGAGGTTATTGATTTTGGAGAACTTCGAAAATATACAAAAAATGAGGTGTTACTTACACTTTATTGGTTAGAGGAAAATGGTTATTTGGCGCGAAATAATAGGATTACAGAGAAACGCTATTCTTTAACGCTAAAAGGGGAACTATTGTTTGAACAATTTTCTAATGAAGAATAAATAAAATGAAACCATGGATATGTAAGTTAAATCCATGGTTTTTTTGTGCTTTCTTAAAAAAGGAAATGAAAATACAGTTGACAATGATAATCATTATCAATTAAACTGGTAATTAGCAAATGAAGTTACATACTTATACTTCACAAATTTTGTGGAGGATTTTTATAACGAATATTTTTTATTAAAGAAGGGAGATAAAAGTATGAAGAAGATAGTAATTTTGGTTGCGTTTGTTTTTTTGTTTAGTTTTTCTTTTCTTTCTAGTGGTAATACGGCTCAGGCAGCACTAAAGGATGGGGACTATTCGGTTAATTATACGGTGCTTCAAGGTGATAGTGATTCTGTATCAATGGCAAATGACTATTTTGATAAACCAGCAACTATAACGGTAAATGGAGGGAAGTCTACCGTTAACTTGCAAATAAATCATAGCAAATGGATTACAGGATTATGGGTAGAAGGCAGTTCGGTTAGCGAAATTTCAAAAAGTGCTGCCGATGATACTAGAAAAGTGCAATTTCCAGTATCGAGTTTAAGTAGTCCTGTGAATGCAAAAATTAAAGTAGACATTGATGATGATGGTCTTAATTATCATCATGAGTATCAAATTCAATTACGCTTTGACGAAAGTTCAGCAAAATCACTTGCAACTGCAGTAAAGTCATCAGATAACGATAAAACAACAGAAGTACCATCAAGTAATGAAACAAAAACAGAAGTAGCAAACCCAAAATCTAGTGATTCTAGTCAAATGTACTTATATGGAATTATTTTTGTTGCAGCAGGAATTGGTTTAGTTCTACTTAAAAGGAAAGCTAGTTTTAAATAAAAGGGGGATTACTATGAAGAAACTATGGAGAAAAGGTTTAGTATCACTACTAACGTTGATGCTTATTTTTCAAATGATACCTGGCTTTTCAGTTGATGCAGCTGACTCAAGACTGAAAGATGGCGGAGAATACCAGGTTCAAGTGAATTTTTATAAAGATAATACTGGAAAGACAACAAAAGAATCTTCTGAAGCGGATAAATATATTAATCATACAGCAACAATTAAAGTGGAAAATGGTCAACCTTATATGTACTTAACGATTACTAATAGTACTTTTTGGCAAACAATGGCGGTTTCAAAAGATGGGACTCGTCCAGCAAAACCTGCCCAAGCGGAAGTATATCAGGATAGTTATCAAGATGTACAAACAGTTAGTTCGAATACAACCGATAATACGCGTGTGGAGAAATTTAAGCTAAGTTCTCTTGATGAGATTATTTTTTCCTATATGCATATTAAAGTAGATGCAATTAATTATGATCACTGGTACCAAGTAGATTTGACCATTAATCCAAGTAGTTTGAAAGTTATTTCAGAGTCAACTACAGCAACACCAGAGACACTTTCAGATGGGAATTATACGATTCCTTTTGTAGCTAAAAAAGCAAATGATGATGCTAATTCAAGTATGCAAAATTATTTTGAGAATCCTGCTTGGTTGAAAGTGAAAAATGGTAAGAAAACAATAGCGATGACTATTAATGACAATAAGACAGTGACTGCTCTAAAAACACAATTAGCTGGTTCTTTACAAGATGTAAAAGTAATTTCAGAGGATACAGCAGCAAATACAAGAATCATTGAATTCGAAGTAGAGGATTTAAATCAACCACTTGCAGCACATGTTAATTACGAGGCTCCCTTTAATGGTTCTGTTTATAAAGGACAAGCTGATTTCCGTTATGTTTTTGATACAACAAAGGCTGTCGCTGCTAGTTCTTATCCCGGAGCAGATGTGACACCTCCTATAGTAGAAGAAGAAAAACCAAAGCCACCTGTAACAAAACCAGATCCAAAGCCAACAAATCCACCAGTGACATCTCCTACATTACCAAATAAGCCTGTAAAAGTGGATCCGAAAAAATTAGTAAATAATCATACGTATTCAATCGATTTTGATGTATTTAAAGATGGAACGTCGGAAACTTCTATGATGGAAAGTTATATAATGAAACCTGCTGTGATAAAAGTGGAAAATAACCAGCCATATGTTTACCTAACTTTAACTAATAGTAGTTGGATTAAAACGTTCCAGTATAAGCAAAATGGTGTTTGGAAAGATATGGAAGTAGTTTCTGGGGATATAAATAAGAATACTAGAACTGTAAAATATCCTGTAAAAGATGGAGCAGCAAGTACGGATGTGAAAACCCATGTTTTAATTGAAGATATGCCAGGGTTTGCTTATGACCATGAGTATATTGTTCAAGTAAAACTTAACGAAGCGACCATTAAAGATACGACAGGAACAAATGTGACTTTGAAAGAACCTGTGAAAAATGAGCTATTAAATACAGAAAATGTGACTAATAATGCTAGCCCTAAACTAGCTAAGCCAGATTTTAATGATACGAAAAACATTCAAAAATCTGTTACTAAAGATAAAACAGAGAAAAACGCTAAAACAAGTGATAGCTCTAGTATGACATGGTATATTACTTTATTTGTAGTTTCCTTCCTTTATTTAGCTTATCGCTTAAAACGTAAAAGAATAAGTTAATAAAACTGGTAATAGCGAGTTAGGTGGAGGGAAAGATTCTTTGCTTAGCTCGCTTTATTTTATAACTGGGGGAAATAAACGTGAAAAAGATGATGGTTATATGTGTGCTACTGCTTTTATTAGTAGGTTGTGGTAAAGAGGAGACTGCTAAAAAACAACTTTCAAAAACAGAAAAATCACCAAAAATTGTTGCGACTACAGTAGCGATTACTGAAATTATGAATGAACTAGACTTACCGCTCGTCGGGGTTCCCACCAGTGCCAAAAAGTTACCTGAGCAATATGAGCAAGTGGAGGAAATTGGGTCACCGATGGGGCCTGATTTAGAGGTTATTCGAATGTTGAAGCCGGATATTGTTCTTTCTACAAAAACATTAGAAGCTGATTTAAAGGCAGGTTTTGCTGGAGCGAATTTGCAAGCTGATTTTTTAGACTTTACGAGCATTGATTCGATGAAAATGGAGATTAATAAACTTGGTAAACAATTTGACCGAGAAAAGGAAGCCTTAAAGTTAAATGAAGGTTTAAGCGCTAAAATAAATCAGGTGAAAACAAGTGTTTCTAAAAAGGAACAACCATCTGTTTTAATTTTAATGGGTGTACCAGGAAGTTATTTAGTTGTGACGGAACATGCGTATATTGGCGATTTAGTCAAAATTGCGGGTGGGAAAAATATTATAACTAATCAAAAAGTGGAGTATTTAGCATCTAATACGGAATATTTACAAAATGCTAATCCGGATATTATATTACGTGCAGCTCATGGAATGCCAGCAGAGGTTGTAAAAATGTTTGATGAGGAATTTAAAACTAATGATATTTGGAAACATTTTGATGCAGTAAAAAATGATCGTGTTTATGATTTAGATGAAAATTTATTTGGGATGACTGCTAGTTTGAATGCACCAGCTGCACTTCAAGAAATGGAAAAAATGCTATATGACAATTAAACAAAAAAGTTATTTTGGAATAGTGACTGTACTATTAATTGTGACGTTACTTTGGGCCATTCAAGCTGGAAGTTTATCTATGACTCTTCCAGTGTTTGTAAAAGGAATATTTACTGGTGGGAATGAGGCAATAGATGTAATTATTGATTTGCGATTTCCGCGAATTATTATCGCCTTACTTGCAGGAGCTGCTTTATCAGTTTCAGGGTTGTTGCTTCAAGCTGTGATGCGTAATCCGCTTGCTGATGCGGGAGTAATTGGGATTTCTGCAGGAGCAAAATTTTTTAGCTTTGTAGTTATTTTATTTTTACCGGAATTATATTTTTGGCTACCACTTTTTTCTTTTATTGGTGGAGCGTTTGCTTGTTTTTTAGTATTTTTATTTAGTTATCGTTCTGATTTTAATCCGCTTCGGTTTATTATTATTGGGATTGCGATTAATGCAGTATTTACAGGCTTGAGTGATGCACTTTCTTCGCAGGTGGCACTTATTTCTAGTAATTCCGCTAGTAGTGCAGCAAGTTTGGCAATGAAAAAATGGTCAGATGTAGAAACATTACTTATTTATGTGGCAGTTGGCCTTATTTGCGCATGGGTGCTTGCTAAATGGTGCAATGTTTTAGGACTTGAAAATAAGATGGCTCGAGGATTTGGCGTATCAGTAAATCGGACGAGAATCTTCCTTGCGCTTATTGCTGTTTTACTTGCTTCGATTACAACCGCAGTCGTGGGTGTTATTGCATTTGTTGGTTTACTCGTGCCACATATTGCTAGAAAGCTAGTTGGTGGGAATTATCAAATATTAGTTCCGTTTTCGATTTTATTCGGAGCGCTATTACTTTTGGTAGCTGATACAATGGGTAGAACATTATTTGAACAAATGGAAATTCCTGCTTCGGTAATTATGCTCATCATTGGCGGACCATTCTTAATCTTTTTAATGAGAAAGGGTGATTTTTATGGAAGTAAAGGGCGTTAGTTTTAGCTATAACTCTGCAGAACCTATTTTAAAAGATGTCTCATTTACTATCCAGAAAAATAAAATTAACACTATTGTTGGTCCAAATGGTAGCGGGAAATCGACCTTGTTAGAAATTCTCGCACGCCTACTTTCACCAGATGTGGGAGAAGTTTTATTAGAAGGAAAATCAATTTTTCAATGGAAAGCTAAAGACTTTGCGCAAAATGTTGCCATTGTACATCAAAATAATATTTTGCCAAGTGAAATAACAGTAAAAGAACTGCTTTATTTTGGAAGGCTTCCCTATAAAAATTGGCGAATGACTAGAAATGAGCAAGATGATTTAGCTGTTCAATCTGCATTAATTCAGACAGAGTTAATTAATAAGGCGGATAAATTTGTTGATAGTCTTTCAGGAGGTGAACGGCAACGAGTTTTTATTGCTACTGCATTAGTTCAGGAAACGCCCATTTTGTTATTAGATGAACCAACGACATTTCTTGATATGTACTACCAACTTGAAATTTTGGAGTTAATTCAACGTTTAAATAAAGAGGCGGGTTTGACCATTGTGATGGTGTTACATGATTTGAATCAAGCGTTAACTTATAGCGACCAATTAATTGTTATGAAAGATGGTGAGGTTATTGCAAAGGGACAACCAACAGCACTTTTAACAACAGAATTAATTGCGGAAACTTATGGTGTTTATGCTACTATTTTAAACGATGTAGAAACTGGTAAGTATATTGTTCCGAAAAGACGAAGGGAGTTTTAGTTTATATGAAAGCGAAATCGTTTTTAAGGAAAGGCATAACACTATTTGTTTTAGCAATTTTTCTTTTTTCAGGATGGAAAATTGGTTTAGAAATATATGAAAATAAACATAATCGTACTATTTTAGACGATGCAAAGGCGGTTTATACTTCACCGTTTACAACTACAACTGTAAACGGTGAAGTAAGAGAAGAGCTTAAGTCATTGCAAAAACTTAATAAAGATATGACTGGCTGGCTTACTTTAGCGGGAACAGAAATAGATTATCCGATTTTACAAAGTACCAATAATGAATATTATTTACAGCATAATTATAAAAATGAACAAGCAAGAGCAGGAAGTATTTTTAAAGACTATCGAAATACCAATGAATTTTTAGATAAAAATACGATCATTTATGGTCATAATATGAAAGATGGCTCGATGTTTGCTGATTTAAGAAAATACTTGGATAAAGAATTTTTAGCGAAACATCCAACTTTTTCTTATGAATCTGCACTGCAAAATTATCAAGTAGAAATTTTTGCAGTATATGAAACGACAACGGATTTTTATTATATCGAAACAGAATTTCCAAACAAACTTGATTTTGATCAATATTTGCAAAAAATAAAACAACAATCGCTCTATCAATTGAATGTGGAAGTAACGGAAAATGACCGAATTATTACACTTTCTACTTGTGATACTGCGAAAGATTATGAAAAAGGACGAATGGTTATTCAAGGGAAATTAATAGCAAAATGAGAAAGTGCCACAGCCTAACACGCTTTTTTTGGTGCTTTTTCTTCTTTTAGAAAGGAAGGATTTTATGAAATTATATGAGCTAGCAGAGAATTATATACGTGTGCAAGAACTTTTAGAAGAAAATAAAACCAAGGCGCTTGAGGATACACTTGATGCGATTACTGATGGTTTTCATGATAAAGCAGAAAATATTGCTAAAATAATTAAGGAACTGATGGCGGATGCTGAAATAGTCGGCATAGAAAGCAAACGATTACTAAAACGAAAACAAGCCTTGGAAAATAATGCTGTAAAGTTAAAAAACTATCTGCAAACAGAAATGGAACGATTAGAAATAAGAAAATTGAAAAGTTCGCTCTTTACAATCCAAATTCAAAAAAATCCAGCAAGTGTAGAGGTCACTAATAAAACTTTATTAGAACCATACTTTTTACTTCAAGAGCCAAAAATTGATAAAAAACGGATAGCCGAATTATTAAAAGCTGGAAATGAAGTGGATGGTGCTGTATTAATCGAAAGTGAATCCCTTCGAATACGTTAAAAATGGATGATATTTCATTCTAAAAGCTAATTTCGTCCACTAAATTGTCAAAAACAGCCTTATTTTGAGTAATTTACCTCCTTAGAGACAAAAAATGTTTATTTTAAACATATTTATTCAAACTAATATTTCATGCTTTTAACAATAATAATAATGAAGTGTTTATTAGTTTGATGGTTGGTATATAGCCGTTTTTATATATTTAAAAATGAATGGATCAAGTAAATAACCTGTTTAAATAGCTTATTTCTCTATATTAAAAACGATTTTTTGTTCACTGAAATGTCACAAACGACCGGTTTTTTGGTTCTTAAAGAACATTTTCGGCGATTGTCGCTTGATATAATTCAGTATGTTATATGAGGAAAAGTTTGTATTTAAGGAGGAAAGCACTGTGAAAAAAATTACTCAATGGAAAAAAATACTTATCGCAACAGTTATTGGATTACTTGTGTTTCAAAATGTTTCACCTGTTCTGGCAACGATGACAGAAGATGACGCAGCCCAAGCAAGTGTGAAAATAACTAAAGAAGATAAAGATACAAATGAAAAAGTGAATGGTTCCACTTTCGAAATTAAAAATAAAGCTACGGGAGAAACCAAAACACTTTCTATACAGACAGACGGGGTCGGTACAGAAGAATCACTTTCAGCTGGGGATTATGTTGTAAAGGAAAAAACAGCAGCGCCAGGTTATACGTTAGATGAAAAGGAGTATAACGTAACCCTAACTGATAAAGAAGAAGTAGTAACATCTATTTCTGCCAAAGAAACAACAGCAACAAAAGAAGAACAGACAACAACAAAAGAAGAACAAATGACTGCACCAGAGAAGAAAGCAGTTGCAAACAATAATTTAAAAGCAGCGATAACAGATAATATTTTTGAAGAAGTAACGCTAAAAGATGGAAATGGAGCTGAAATTAAAACTTCTGATCGAATACAAAATGGTAGTGGTGTTGTTTTAGACATGCATTTTGGATTTACCGGGAAAAATTATAAAGCGGGGGATACATATACTACTGTATTACCAGATGCCTTTAACTTTGGGAGTAAAAATCTAAGTGGAGACTTTTTACCATCGACAGAAGCGGAGTGGACATTGGATGTAACTACACGTGAATTAACGATTACCTTTTTAAAAGATGGTATTCAAGAAGGGAATTATGATATTAGTATTAGTACTGCTTTTAAAGTATTTACGGCATCAGAAGAAACTGTACAAGATGTTGTCTTTAAAACAGCAGGAAAAGATACTGTTTACCAAATTGAGGTAGTTCCTGTAGTTACGTATCCAACAACGGTTAGTCTGAATGCAAGTCCGGGAGTAGTTAACCCAACTAAAATAAGCGTTGATGCAAAATTTAATTTAACTAAAGAAGTAGACGCAAAAGGTGAGTTAAAACTAACTGATTTCTCATCTGGCGGAACAACGACAATCGATCAAACTAGCATAAAGGTGTATTCTAGTGATGTTAGTGCTGGTGGAACGTTTATTGGAACGAAAAAGCAACTAACAGAAGGTACCGATTATACATTAACTTATGCATCAACCGGATTAACTATCACTCTAAATGGTGGGCTTGCCGGTAAAGGGTATCAAGTAACTTATGATCGCACAATTAACCAACCAAATTCGTCACTATCTTATGTTTCCACACAAGCGCAAACTATTGGAGATTCTGGTGTTCTCTCTACTCGTTCTGCTTATGTATACTTAACAATGACCAACTATAAGCACATAGAGAAAAGAGCAACGTACAACGGTTCTACTCAAAGTATTGACTGGTCAATCAATTTTAACTACGACCAAGATGAAATCTCTCCTTCCACAGTACTTACAGATGTTTTAGCAGATAACGATGTAGAGTATGTGGCTGATTCACTTAAAATAAAAAAAGTGACATTTAACACAAGCACGGGGGCACCTATTATAGGGACGGCTGATGCGTCATCAGATTGGACAACATCAGCAATTTCGGCAAATGGTAACTTTAATTTAACCTATAAAGACACAAATACAAATGCGTATCAAATTACCTATTCTACTAAAATAAAAGACTTTAGTGATCGTAAAATTAAAAATGAAATAACAGACGAAAATGGTGTATCTGCGGATGCTACTATTGCTATTCAACCTGATTTACTGAAAAAAGAAGCGGGAAGTATTGATTACTTTAATAATACGATGTCATGGAAAATCACCGCTAATGCAGATAGAATCAATATGTCTAATCTAAATATTACAGATGAATTTTCGACAGGTGTAAAAAGCTTAGCAAGTTATAACGTATTTGCCTATACAGATAATACTGACCGTGTACTACTAACGGAAGGTGTAGATTATACAATTAATAAAGACACCACACCAAAAGGTTTTTATATTCAACTTATTGGAGATTATAAAGTAACTAATAAAAAAATTGTTGTGGACTTCGTAACAAATATAGATTTAAATGATGTAACTAAAACTATCGATAATAAGGCATCTATTTCTTACTATGATGGAGGTATTATCAAGTATGTAGATGAAGTTAGTGCATCCATGGTTCCAGACTCAAGTATCATGAAAAATGGTGAAAAATATGGGTCTTATAATTCAACAACCGGAAATATTGATTGGATTGTTTCTCTAAACACAATGTCAAAAGCATATGATAATTTGATTTTTGATGATGATATACCAACAGGATTATCTTATGTGGAAGGATCATTGCAATATCGTAATGTCGCTTCAAATTCGGAACTATTAAATATAGCTATTCCTTTAAAGTCAACAGGAACGCTAGCTGTATCTGGAGACAAAAACTATCCAACTAAAGTAGAAACAACAAGTAAAAAACTGCATTTAGAGTTCGATAATTTGGATACATCACGTGTATTTGTTAAATATAGTACTAAACCAGATGATAATTGGTATTTCTATAAATATGTAACAAATACAGCAAAAGTTTCCGATAACGGTACAGATGAGAAAACTTACTCTTACCAAACCTATGCAAGTCATGTGTATAGCGCTATTTTAAAGTCTGGGAGTATTGATCCTGCTTTTGAAAATAAAGTTAACTGGACTGTAGAGCTTACAAATATTGATCCAAGTCGTCCGGTAGAAAACCCAACTATTATCGACACGCTAACAACTGGAGCTACAGGCGCACAAATTTTGAAAAGTAGTTTTAAAGTAGTAAATAGTACAACAGGTGACACTATTGATCCTAAATATTATGATATTACCTACACAGATGCTAATTTCACGATCCAATTTAAGGATTATAAAGCAACAGCGCCAATTAAAGTAACGTATAGCACAGTTAGTTTAATGTCAGGAATCATTACCAATCAGGCAACTGCTGCAGCAAATGATTATGGTTCGCTACCAGCCATGTATAAATCAGCAACTAAATCTGTTGCTCCTGCATTTACGATTGGTAGCGGTAGTGGAATGGCAACAGTTGGTTCACTAGAAGTTACAAAAGTAGACCAAGCGGATAACACGAAAAAATTAGCAGGTGCCAAATTCCAATTGTATACACTTGATGGTGAAACAGCGGGACAAGAAGGAACAACTAATTCAGAAGGGAAAATTTTGTTTGATGGACTTCAATCTGGAAAGTATAAATTAGTTGAAACGGAAGCGCCAGTTGGCTACATCATTAGTGATGAATATAAAAACGGAAAAGAAGTAACGGTTGGAGCAGATGGTTCAGTCACAAGTTATGTAGTCGAAAATGCTCAAACAACAGGAAGCGTCGTTTTAACGAAAGAAGATAGCGTTTCAGAAGCTAAATTAGCGGGAGCGGAATTTGAGCTACAACAGGCGGACGGAACAAAAGTGAAAGATGGTCTAATTTCTGACGCAGATGGTAAAATCGAAGTAGCTGACCTTGCCCCTGGTGATTATCAATTTGTAGAAACAAAAGCACCAACTGGCTACAAACTAGACGCGACACCAGTTACCTTTACAATTGAATTTAATCAAACCACACCTGTAAATGTAACAAAAGAAAATACCGCAAAAACAGGAAGTGTCGTTTTAACGAAAGAAGATAGTGTTTCAGAAGCTAAATTAGCCGGAGCAGAATTTGAGCTACAACAGGCGGATGGAACAAAAGTGAAAGATGGTCTAATTTCTGACGCAGATGGTAAAATCGAAGTAGCTGACCTTGCCCCTGGTGATTATCAATTTGTTGAAACAAAAGCACCAACTGGTTATAAACTAGACGCGACACCAGTTACCTTTACAATTGAGTTTAATCAAACCACACCTGTAAATGTAACAAAAGAAAATACCGCAAAAACAGGAAGTGTCATTTTAACGAAAGAAGATAGTGTTTCAGAAGCTAAATTAGCCGGAGCGGAATTTGAATTACAACAAGCGGATGGAACAAAAGTGAAAGATGGTCTAATTTCAGACGCAGATGGCAAAATCGAAGTAGCTGACCTTGCCCCTGGTGATTATCAATTTGTAGAAACAAAAGCACCAACTGGTTACAAACTAGACACGACACCAGTTACCTTTACAATTGAATTTAATCAAACCACACCTGTAAATGTAACAAAAGAAAATACCGCAAAAACAGGAAGTGTGGTTTTAACAAAAGAAGATAGCGTTTCAGAAGCTAAATTAGCCGGAGCGGAATTTGAATTACAACAGGCGGATGGGACAAAAGTGAAAGATGGTCTAATTTCAGACGCAGATGGCAAAATCGAAGTAGCTGACCTTGCCCCTGGCGACTATCAATTTGTAGAAACAAAAGCACCAACTGGCTACAAACTAGACGCGACACCAGTTACCTTCACAATTGAATTTAATCAACAGGAAGCAGTACAAGTAACGAAAACAAATACAATGACTACTGGTACGGTTATTTTAACTAAAACAGATAGTCAAATAAAAGCCCCACTTGCTGATGCAACATTTAAATTAGTAGCTGGAGACAATACAGTTCTAGAAAATCTAACAACTGATAAAGATGGTAAAATCGAAGTAGCAGATTTAGCTCCTGGAGATTACCAATTAATCGAGACAAAAGCACCAAAAGGCTATGAACTCGATACTGTTCCAGTCAATGTTTCTATCGCCTTTAATCAACAAGTTCCATTGCAAGTAACGAAAACAAATACGAAAAAAATAGTTAGTGGAACAATCACTGTGGAATTTATTGATACCAAAGGAAATAAATTGGCAGAACAAGAAATTCATACAGGTGTTATTGGAAAGAAATATCAAATAGAGGCAAAAGTAATTAAGAATTACAAACTTGTAAAAGATGCTGCCAATAAAATAGGTGCATACAAAGAAACACCGCAAAAAATCACGTTCGTTTATGATATTGAGAAACAACCAATCAAAGTAGACCCAGTTGATCCAGCTAAACCAGTAAACCCAGAAAAACCAATGAATAAACCTACTGCGAAAGTGGAAAAAACTGAGAATCTTCCTTCCACAGGAGATGAATTTCCTTATGAAATCATTTTCACTGGATTGGTTGTAAGTGTACTCGCATTATTCTTACTAAGAAGAACAAACAAAACGTATAGATAAAATGGAAAAGCTATCCTAAATTTTTTAGGATAGCTTTTTTATTAGATCCAAACATCTTCTTCTGTTTTTGTTACCAACATCTGGATGCCGCGAACAATATTAAAAATAAATAAACCAAGTGTTGCGATTATTGTTATAAAGAATAAGCCAGCAGTAACCATCAAGGATAGATTGGTTAAAATGCCTATGTTAGTAAATGAAGTAATAAAAATACTAGAGAAACATATTACCGCTGCAATAGTTGGGATAATATGTGTTAATAAAGCAACTTTGGCATGGTGAGCTACTTCATCCGTTTTAGTAAAAATCCAAATTAATGCAGGGACAATAATGGGAGCAAAAAAGATACTAAAATAACTTAATGCATTTAAAATTCGATGATCATTCATAATTAACACACCTTTCTTTGATGTTTTTATTGTAACAAGTGGTAAGGTTTATAGCCCTCGATTCAAGTGACAAAGCTAAAAGAGAATATAACAATTATGTAAGGATCAAATAATTTGCTCTTTAGCTTGGATGATGAGGAGCAGTTGTTCAGACATGTATTTAGGTGAATGCTTAAAACCTTCTTCTGCCCAAAAAACAATCATTCCAAAAATTGCATGTGCTTGGTACGTTGCCAGAAGTAAAGGCTCGGCGTTAGTAGTAGTTATAAAACTGTTAGACTCATCTAAAACTAATTCGCGAATTACTTCGCAAATTTGATTTTGAAAACGATAGCTGATAGAAGAATTAATAACTTGTTTATAAAAAGCTTGATGATTATAAACATGATCAAAGATTTTTATCATTGATGGGGTAAGCGTTTGGATAGAGAAATGGTTGGTTTGCAAATAGGGATCACGATAAGCATTTTTTAAATCAGCTAAGACATCTTGAATAATATTATCCAGTAAATCCTCTTTTTCATGGTAATGCTTGTAAAAAGTACCTCGATTAACATCTGCTTCTTGAACAATATCTGTAATAGTAATTTGTTTAAAAGTCTTATGATTGAGAAGGGTGAGGAGAGCTTGGTTGAGTGCTTGTTTCGTTTTTTTTACGCGTCTATCCATACATTTTGAACCCCCAACGTAAGATTTTTTTCTATTACTATACATATAACGTAAAAGTGTTGTTTAATCAACAAAAGTGGCTTCTTTTACATATTGAAAGCGTTTAACTTCGGGATTATAATGAAAGCGAGAAGGATGCTAGTTTTCCTTTTTAGCGCAATAAAAATGAAGGAGGAAATAACAATGGGGAAATTGAATGGGAAAGTCGCAGTAGTAACAGGGGCAGCTTCAGGAATGGGGCAACAGATTGCACTCCTTTTTGCAAAAGAAGGTGCGAAAGTGGTTGTTGCAGATTTAAACTTAGAAGCAGCCCAAAAAACAGTGGATTTAATTGAAAATGAGAAAAGTTCTGCGTTGGCAGTTGTAGCCAATGTAACAAGCGAAGAAGATGTACAAAATATGATTAATCAAGCTGTTGAGAAATATGGAACATTAGATATTTTGGTTAATAATGCTGGGATTATGGATAATTTTGTTCCAGCTGGAGAATTAACAGATGAACTTTGGGATAAAGTTTTTGCAATTAATACTACTGGTGTAATGCGTGCAACTCGTAAAGCATTACACATCTTTGAAGAGAAAGGGCAAGGGATTATCGTAAATATTGCATCAGCAGGAGGTCTATTTGGCTCACGAGCTGGTGCTGCATATACTGCTTCTAAACATGCTGTAGTTGGTTTTACAAAAAATGTAGGGTTCCAATATGCAAATAAAAATATTCGTTGTAATGCTATTGCGCCAGGAGCAGTCAATACTAATATCGGAACTACTATCTATGCACCAGACCAATTTGGACAAGAGCGAGCAATGATTGGAATGGGGACAAATCCGCGTGCTGGTGATGCATCTGAAATTGCCAAAGTTGCTTTATTTTTAGCTTCCGATGATTCAAGTTTTGTGAATGGGACAGTTATTACTGCGGACGCTGGTTGGACTGCTTACTAAAAAGTAGAAATCCACACTAGAAACTATTTTCTAGTGTGGATTTTTTGATAAATGATATAACTTGTTTTTGCAACGTCTATTTTAGAGGTTGCTTTTTTATGAAGTTAGTTATAAACAAACTATAAAAAAGTTTGGCTGTTTTTGAATTAAAAGAGGTCTAATTGTGTCGATAGCTGTCATAAAACAGTGCTACTAACTAACTTTGTCGCAAAAAAACGAGTACATCAAATAAGCTAGTTATGTTATAATAGATTGTGTAATGATGAGCAAATAACTAGGAAACTAGTCCAAAAGGATGAGCTATTAATGTTTGACTTAATGGATAACTTGCTGGGAGTACAGTCATTTGGAGAATTAAATAGAGATATGCCAACAACGCTTTTTGTAACAGATGCAGATGGAAATATTTTAATTTCTAATAAGTTCACTGCGCTTACTGTTGGAATGTCATTGGAAGAATTACTTCGTTGCAATGTAAAAGACCTAGTACAAGACGGTGTATATAATGATTCCGTCACACTTGAAGCAATTCGCACGAAGCAAAAGAAAACCAAAGTAATTAATACTAACAAAGGCTTTAGCATCCGTTCTACCTCGACACCGATTCTCTACCCAGATGGGACGGTGCATTTAGTTGTAACAATGTCAGATGAAACACAACCAGATAGTTTTAAAACATGGCGTGGTGAAGCGCTCTCGGATAATGAAGAATCCCTTCTTTTGGAAGAATATAAAGAGCAAGAAGGAACAGTTGTGGTAGCAGAAAGTGTTGCGATGAAACAAATTGTTCGTGTTTGCAATCAAATAGCCCCATTTGATAGTAAGATACTATTATATGGTGAATCTGGTACTGGTAAGGAAGTCTTGTCACGCTATATTCATGAGAAAAGCGAACAATCAGCTGGTCCGTTTATTTCTATTAACTGTGCGGCGATTCCGGAAGCGTTATTTGAGTCTGAATTATTTGGTCACGAAAAAGGTTCATTTACAGGAGCGGATATTGAAAAACCCGGAATGCTTGAACTTGCAGATGGAGGTACGCTATTTTTAGATGAAATTTCAGAGATGCCATTAGAACTCCAAGCAAAAATGTTACGAGTTCTTGAAACCGGAGAAGTGAGAAGGCTTGGTTCTACCAAAGAAACTAAGCGCCATTTCCGTCTTATCTCAGCTACAAACCGTAATTTAGGTGAAATGGTAGAGAATGGAACTTTTCGGCGGGACTTATATTATCGGATTAATGTCGTACCTGTCCACATTCCAGCTCTTAGAGAACGACCACAAGATATTATTGGATTAGCACGACAGTTTATTCTAAAATTCAATCAAAAATATCAAAAAGACTTTCAATTAAGTGGTGATAAAACAAAAGAGCTATTATCTTACGAATGGCCGGGTAATGTTCGAGAACTTAGGAATCAAATTGAACGATTAGTCGTTATGTCTGGTGCAAAAGAAGTTGAAATAGAGTCAATGGACGATTTTGCTCTGGATTTATATTTTAAAGAGCAAACGAAGAACGAATCGCTATCCTTAAAAGATTATTTGCAAGATGTTGAAAAGCACTTTATTATGCGAGTATTGGAAGAAAGTGATGGAAATGTCACAAAAGCAGCTAATGTATTAGGCATTCACCGTTCTGTATTATATCGGAAACTAAAATTTCTTGATCAATAGGAAAGTTTCATCTGTAAAAGGATGGGACTTTTTTTGTTGTTATTTAACGACGATTCATTTTATATCAATTAAAACTTTGTCGCTTTTTTGCGACGACGAGATAAACAGATAAATTAAAATGCTGTTAACTAGCCATTTATCATTTTGGCATGAAAGTTGCTTTATAAGAAAATGTGATTCATTACAAATTTATGTGAATACTTGAACAAGAAGGAGTGAAGAATTTGTCAAAAGTAATAAAAGCAAGTGAAGCAGCAAAATTAATAAAAGATGGGGATACAGTAGCATTAAGCGGTTTCGGTTTATCTTGTGTCAATGAAGAAATGGCTATTGCAGTCGAAAAACGCTTTTTAGAAGAAGGGGCACCGCGCAATTTAACCGTAATGCATGCAAGTGCCTTAGGAGATCGCCGGGAAAAAGGCATGAGCCACTGGGGTCATGAAGGATTGATTAAACGCTGGATTGGTGGTATTGCGCTTGCTTCTCCAAAAATGGCAAAATTAATTGAGGAAGACAAATGTGAAGCTTACAATTTACCTCAAGGGGTTATCACGCAGCTTTATCGTGAAATCGCAGCAAAACGACCAGGTGTTATTACAAAAATCGGAATGGGGACATTTGTGGATCCGCGCATTGAAGGAGCGAAAATGTCAGCAAGTTCCAAAGATGATTTAGTTGAGGTACTTACTATTCACGGAGAAGAATGGTTATACTATCCAAGTTTCCCTATTCAAGTTGCGCTTATTCGTGGAACAGTTGCAGACGAATTTGGTAATTTAACATTGGAAAAAGAAGGGTTACATATGGAAGTGCTACCAATTGCTCAGGCAGTTCGAAACTCTGGCGGAATTGTAATCGCACAAGTGGAATCAGTTGCTAAAAAAGGTTCCTTAAATCCAAAAGATGTTCGTGTACCGGGTATTTTAGTGGATCATGTGATTATTTCCAAACCGGAAAATCATTTCCAGACTGAAAATACACAATATAATCCAGCTTTTTCTGGTCATATTAAAGTGCCACTTGGAGATATTGCACCACTGGAACTGGATGATCGTAAAGTAATTGCTAGACGTTCTGCGGCAGAACTTGAACCACAAACTATTCTTAATTTAGGTGTAGGGATTCCAGTAAATGTATCTACAGTAGCAGCTGAAGAAGGTGTTAGTGATCAATTGATATTAACTACTGAAGCAGGATCTGTTGGTGGAGTTCCAGCTGGACTAGCAGATTTTGGACATGCATACAATAGTGAAGCAATAGTCGATCATCACTCCCAATTTGATTTCTATGATGGTGGAGGGCTTGATTTATCAGTGCTTGGATTAGCTCAAACGGATGAATCTGGGAATGTTAATGTAAGTAAATTTGGCACGAGAGTAGCTGGCTGTGGTGGTTTTATTAATATCTCCCAATCAGCGAAGAAACTAATTTTTGCTGGGACATTTACAGCTGGAGGACTAAAAACTCGTGTGAGTGACGGGAAATTAGAGATTTTACAAGAAGGTAAGGCTAAAAAGTTTATTAAACAAGTTCAGCAAATCACATTTAGTGGGGAATATGCTTCAACGACAGGTCAAACAATTTTGTATGTAACAGAAAGAGCTGTATTCCGCTTAGAAAATGGCAAAATGGTTCTAATTGAAATTGCGCCAGGTATTGACTTAGAAAAAGATGTTCTTGGACAAATGGAGTTTGAACCGATTATTGCAACGGACTTAAAAATAATGGATAGTGGTATTTTTAACGAAAAATGGGGCGGTTTAAAAACAATCATTGAAAAACAAACAGGAGAGGAAGTAAAAGTATGACAAAAGAAATAAATCGTTGGGGAGTTTTAATTGGTTCTGTTGGGGTGCTTCTATGTACAGGCGCTGTATATGCTTTTAGTGTATTTGCAGGTCCGCTTAGTGCAGCTCATGGATGGACGATACCACAAGTGATGATGGCATTTACGATTAATGCAGCAATTGGTCCGATACCTACTATATTAGGTGGTATTTTAACAGATAAAGGAAAAGCAAAATGGGCTATTTTGATAGGTGGAATATTATTTGGATTAGGTTTTGCTTTAACTGGTTTTGCAACTTCTACCACGATGCTTTATTTATCTTATGGTGTACTAGCAGGATTGGGACAGGGATTTGCATATTCTGGATGTCTTAGTAATACCATTCGTCTTTTCCCGGATAAGCGTGGTCTTGCTTCTGGACTTATTACTGCCGGCATGGGTGGGGCAACTATTATCGCAGCGCCAATTGCTAACCATTTAATTGAAACATATAGTGTAATGACAGCATTCAAAATTATGGGGGCAGTTTATATCGCTGTAGTTATTGTTTGTAGTTTTCTTATTCGAGTTGCTCCAGCTGGCTATGCGCCAAAAGGTTGGACTCCACCAGCAGGAAATTCAGCTGGAATGGTAAATGTTCCTTGGACTGGAATGATTCGTACAGTTACTTTTTACTTAATTTTGTTAATGCTCGGTATCGGCGCGTTCTCAGGATTAATGATAGCTTCTAATGCTTCTTTAATTGGTCAAAATATGTTTGGATTAACAGCGGCATCAGCAGCAGCGTACGTAAGTATTTATTCATTAAGCAATTGTTTAGGACGTGTTGTTTGGGGTGCTGTTTCGGACCGCTTAGGAAGATCTAATACGTTAATGATTATTTATACAGTAATTGCATTATCATTACTAGCACTTGCTACACTTCAATCGGTTGCAGGTTTCGTAATTGGAATTATTGGTCTTGGCTTATGCTTTGGTGGAACAATGGGTGTCTTCCCATCCATCGTTATGGAAAACTATGGTCCAAAAAATCAAGGTGTCAATTACGGAATTGTCTTTATTGGTTATTCTACGGCTGCTTTCTTTGCACCAAAAATGGCTGCGCAAATTGCTGGTCAAAATGGTGGCGACTTTACGCAAGCATTTTATATTGCAATTGCACTCGCAGCAGTAGGACTATTCATTAATATTGTTTATAAATTACGTGAGAAAAAACAACCTGCTAAAGAATTAGCGTAAAAATAGAGAGGAGAAAAGAAAATGAATTTAACAACAATGCTAGAAATTAAATATCCAATTTTACAAGGGGCAATGGCTCAAATTGCTACTTATGAATTAGCTTCAGCTGTATCAAATGCGGGAGGTCTAGGAATTATCGCATCTGGTGGTATGTCCGCTGATGCGTTACGGGAACAAATTCGATTATGTAAAGAAAAAACATCAAAGCCATTTGCAGTAAATATTATGCTAATGATGCCTAATTGCCCAGAACTTGTTGATGTAATTATTGAGGAAGGTGTTCGTGTTGTTACAACAGGTGCCGGCACGCCAAAACCTTTTATGCCGAAACTAAAAGCAGCGGGTATTAAAGTAATTGTTGTAATTCCATCAGTAAAAATCGCAAAAAAAATGGAAGAAATTGGTGTAGATGCAGTCGTAGCAGAAGGCACGGAAGCAGGCGGACATGTTGGTGAAACGACAACAATGGCATTGGTTCGTCAAGTGGTGGAAGCAGTGAATATTCCTGTTATTGCAGCAGGCGGAATTGCTGATGGACACGGAATGGCAGCCGTTTATGCGCTAGGTGCAAGTGGTGTGCAAATTGGTACACTTTTCCTTGTTGCAGAAGAATGCCCGGTACCAGCAAGCTTTAAACAAGCTGTTCTTGACGCGAGTGATACGGATACAACCGTGACAGGTCGACGCAATGGTGCTCCAGTTAGAAGTATTAAAAACCCAATGATTAAAAAATATGTGGAGCTAGAAAATGAAAATGCTTCTAGAGATAAATTAGAGGAACTCACACTTGGTTCGCTTAGAAAAGCAGTTCATGAAGGCGATGTAGAAAATGGTTCTGTGATGGCCGGTCAAATTTGTGGAATGTTAACAGAGATTCGCTCAACAAAAGATATTATCGAAAGCTTGATGGAAGAATCTAAAAAAGTAGCAAGTAATTTAGTTATTCAATAAAATAAAAGCCAGAAAATCAGTTAAACATGATTTTCTGGCTTTTTTTATTTGCGTCGATACATTTTAGTTAAATCAAGCATCAAATAAATCAGCAATAATGCTGTGATAATTACCGCAATTAGATTGGCAATATCATTATGGAAAAGAAAACTAAGTCCATTAATTGCTAGTGCGATGACAATAATAATTAAATATTTTACCATTAAAAATCTCCAGTTCTATAGTGCGCCATCTTGAATAATTTCTGTTTTATAACCATCTGGGTCTGTTAAAAAATAATAAAATGGATCTTCACCAGGAAGTCCTTTTAAGTCAGTCACTGTGTAGCCAGCTTCTTGATGTTCTTTTAGTAAGGCGCGGACATTTGGCACCCCTACAGCAAGATGACCGTAACCATTTCCTAAATCATAAGCGTCTTGTTGGTCATAATTATATGTTAATTCTAATTCAAAGCCACCCTCTTCAAAAGCCATATAAACAAGTGTGAATTCAAAATCCGGAAAATCTTTTCGGCGGACTTCCTTTAAACCTAGTGCTTTTTCATAAAAAGTAATTGATTCAGTCAAGTTTTTCACTCGAATACAAGTATGTAACATTTTAGCAGTCATTTGCTCTTCCTCCTTTTAAATTTCTTTCTCCATTGTAGTATATCAGAGGAATGAATTCAAATAAGGTATATTGAAGTAACACGGTAATTTCGGTATAATGAGTGTGTGCAGAAAGGTGGAAATAAGATGACGGAAATTAAACGAATTATGACTGGCGAAATCCAAGAAAATTGTTATATTATTTATCAAGATAATGTTGCTTTAATAATTGACCCGGGCGCAGAAGCTAGTAAAATTAAAGCAGAAATTGCAAAACTTCAAGTAACACCAATAGCGGTTTTGTTAACGCATTGTCATTATGATCATATTGGTGCCTTGGAAGAAATAAGGGCGGCTTATTCCATTCCGGTTTATGTTAGTCCAAAAGAACAAGCATGGCTTTCCAACCCAGAATTAAATCTATCTGCTCATATCGCTGGAAAACAAATCATTGCTGAGCCGGCAGAATATGAATTTAAACTTGGGGAATATAATATAGAAGACTTTCACTTTAAAGTGGTACCAACACCAGGTCATTCTATTGGGAGTTTAAGTTTTATTTTTGACGACTTTGTTATTGTGGGTGACGCTTTATTTAGAGGGAGTATCGGACGTACTGACTTGCATACAGGTGACTTTGATACTTTAATTAATAGCATTAAAAAAGAATTATTCGTTCTCCCAGATGACTTGTTAGCTTATTCAGGACACGGAGAAGTAACAACTATTGGTCATGAAAAAGAAACAAACCCATACTTCAATTAAAAAATGGCAGAAGCGTTATTCTGTCATTTTTTTGCAAATAAATGAGAGGTGTTAAAAATGCGTTCAGATGAAGAAATTTTCAAAGAAGCAACAACAAAATCATTGTTACAGCTACTTAAAAAGAGTGAGGACTTTTATAAATATTGTTATCAAGAAATAATTCCCAAAGGACAAGAAATTAAATTAAACGACTCCAAAAATTTCAAAATTTATTTAGTTGAGAGTGGTTATTTTGCATACTGCCTCCAAAATGATAATGGGGATTCTGGAATTATTAGCTTTGTTGGGGATGAAGTCGCAGTTAATTTAGTACCACTTATTAAAGAAGAACCAGAAGACTCTATTTTGCGTACTTTGACTAAAGTACATTGCTGGGTACTTGATTCTGATTTTGTTGAACGTATTTTGGACGAAACCAATCAGAAATCACTATATTTACTAGCGAATTTACTTTATACGAGAAAAGTTTATTTTAAAGCGAGTAAGCGAACTTTTATGAAAAAAGAAGCACGGATTCGGGCTTGTTTGAAAGAGATGGGTTTATACCTAGGGCGAGTGACCAAAGAGAAAGAATATATTTTGCCTGAGGAAATTAATAATTTTATTTTAGCTCAATATGCAAATACAACCCGAGAGTACACTAATATGACTGTCTTAAAATTACGCAAAGCAGGAATACTAGATGATAGCCATAAGCCATGGGTAATTAAAAAAATAGATGATTTATAAAGTAGGAAAATCTCCCAATTAAAGTAATAAACACCTAAAGAAATTGTCACAAAAAATACTTATTTATCTAAATTTAACCTATAAATTTATATTTTTTCCATAAATTGGTAGGAAAATCCTTTTTTCTTGATTGAAATGTTAGATGAATTTATAAATGACGACTCTAAGGTAATTTTTATTTATGATATTATACTTTAGAGGAGGAATTTATTTTGAATACATTAGAAAAAAGGCAACATGAAATTTTAGTTAATCCACTTCATTTTTGTAAGAAGTCTAGTGATTTTGCAAAGCACAGTATGAGTATTAAACTTTCAAAAAATGAATTGTTTGATGTAGACTTTGTAACAGATATTTATTTTGTTGAAATAGGAATCATTATGAAAGGGACACAAATTGATGATAATATAGGTTATAATCAATTATTAAAACATGGCGATATGTGTAATTTTTCATCGTTTATTTCTCCTGAGTTAAAACGCGGGATGGGTGCTAAACTATTATCCCCAAGCACCAGTGTTATTACAGCAGTTGATAGAGATTTTTTCGTTTTTATGGTTGACAAACATGTTAGTAGTGAAGAGTTTATGTTGTATCAATCAAAAAAAGAAATTATAATGTTGCAACGTCGCTGTTTGCTTAATACGCTTAAAGTGAAAGATCGTGTTAAACATGTTATCGCCGCAGTTGGCTACGAATATGGAATTTCTAATGGAACGAATATACAAATTCCATCAGAATTATCAACGACATTTTTATCTAAGTTTATGGGAATAACAAGAGAATACCTATGTCTCACTATGAGCGAATTAAAAAAAGAAGGATATTTACTTAATACGAAAATTCCCATCGTTATAAACGTTGAAAAATTATTTAACGAAATTCCTTATGATTCTTTGATTTTATAAACTTTAAGAGGATAGTCTAACGGCTGTCTTCTTTTTTATGCTAAAATAAAGAAAAAAGAGGAGATTTATAATGAGTGATTACTTGGAAATTCCTGAATTAAATAAAGCTTTTCCGTTTCGGTCATTCATCAATGAAGGTGAGGTTCTTGTTTATCCGCACTGGCACAAAGAAATCGAGATTATTTATGCACTCAAAGGTAGCTTGAATTTAGGAATTAATGATATGCCAATTCAGCTAAAAGAAGGTGAAATTCAAGTTATTAATGGAGGAGATGTACACTATTTTTTAGCTTCTCCAAATAGTGAACGAATTGTTATTCAGTTTGATTTAAGTTTATTTCAAGAAGAGATGCAAATGGATATTGCAGGAAAAACCCTTCGTGAAATGTTGGCGGAAATGGCTCATTTGAGTAGAGAGTGGCCAGAAGAAGTGATAACAAAAATGCAATCGTTAATTATGGAAATACATACGGAATCTAACACTAATAAGCCAGGGAAACACTATATTTTGAAAGCAGATTTGCTATCTATCATTGTACTTATTTACCGTGAAATTCCACAAATAAAAACACAGCCTGATAGCGTGATTTCTGAGCAAGCTGTTCTTAAATCACAAGAAACCTTACATAAATTAGAGCAGATTTTCTCTTATGTGGAAAAACATTATCAAGGCCCTATTAGTTTGCAAGAAATGGCTGATCATACTGGGTTTAGTACCTATTATTTTACAAAATTTTTCAAAAGAAATACCGGAATGACTTTTGTTACTTTTTTAAATGATTACCGTTTGAATAAAGCCAAGTGGATGTTATTAAATGAGGCATTTCCAGTAACAGAAGTGGCAGAACTAGCGGGATTTAGTAGTGTTAAGACATTCCATCATGCCTTTAAACGAGCGATGGGAGTAGCGCCATTAAAATATAGAAAAGCAATATACGGGAATAATTAGGCAATAAAACAGGAAGAAATACCTTCAGTAGTTTTGTATGATGTAACTATCAAAACTATTGGAGGTTTTTTATATGTCATTGAAAGTTGGAATTATTGGTTGTGGAGGCATTGCAAACGGGAAACATATGCCAAGTTTATTAAAAGCTGAGAAAGCAGAAATGGTTGCTTTTTGCGATATCGTATTAGAAAAAGCCGAAGCAGCAGCCGAAGTTTTTGGCGGAACAAATGCAAGCGTATACACAAATTATCAAGACTTACTCCAAGATAAATCCATTGATGTAATTCATGTTTGTACACCAAATATTTCTCATGCGGAAATTTCGATTGCTGCATTGGAAGCAGGTAAACATGTAATGTGTGAAAAACCAATGGCAAAAACAACAGAAGAAGCGAGAAATATGATTAAAGCAGCAGAGCGCACTGGCAAAAAACTAACCATTGGCTATCAAAATAGATTCCGTAAAGACTCAAACTACCTACATCAGATTTGCGAAAATAAGGAACTTGGCGATATTTATTATGCGAAAGCCAAAGCAATTCGTCGTCGTGCAGTACCAACATGGGGCGTTTTCTTAGATGAAGAAGCACAAGGCGGCGGACCTCTTATTGATATTGGTACCCATGCACTTGATTTAACACTTTGGATGATGGACAATTACAAACCAAAATATGTTGTAGGAAATAGTTATCATAAACTTTCTGAAAAAGAAAATGCTGCGAATGCTTGGGGTTCATGGGATCCAAAAAAATTCACAGTAGAAGACTCTGCATTTGGCTTTATTACTATGGAAAATGGGGCAACTATTGTGTTAGAAGCAAGTTGGGCGTTAAACACACTAGATGTAGGTGAAGCAAGGACATCTCTTAGCGGAACAGAAGGCGGCGCAGATATGGAAGATGGCTTGCGGATAAATGGAGAAGCGTATAGTCAAATGTATGAAAAGAAAATTCAATTGGATGCGGATGGTGTAGATTTTTATGATGGTGAAGGAGATGATCCAGCATTAATTGAAGCTGAGCAATGGTTGGATGCTATCTTAAATAATACTGAACCAGTCGTAAAACCAGCTCAAGCACTTGTAGTAACACAAATTTTAGAAGCAATTTATGAATCAGCTAAAACCGGAAAACCAGTTTATTTTAATTAAGGGGGAAGTACCTTTATGAAAGCAAAAATAGCTTTACAGTTGTGGAGTGTAAAAGAAGCTTGTGAAGATGATTTTTTTGGAACACTTGAAAAAGTGGCTGAAATGGGATATGACGGTGTGGAGTTTGCTGGCTATTACGGGAAATCTGCAAGTGAAATTAAAGCAAAATTAGCAGCACTTGGACTAGAAGTGGCAGGTTCGCATATTAGTAAAGAAAAGCTTGAAACAGATTTAGAAAATGTGATCCTATTTGAACAAGAATTAGGTAATCAACATATTATTTGTCCGTATGCAGACTTTGAAACGAAAAAAGAATGGCTTGAATTTAGTAGTGAACTTCGCAAAATTACTCAAAATATCCAACAAGTTGGAATGCGATTTGGCTATCATAATCATGCTCATGAATTAGAACAATGGGATAATGACATCATTTTAGAACAGTTACTGGAAAATACACCTGAAATGTTTGCGGAATTAGACACTTATTGGTTAGAGTATGCAGGAGTTGGAGTTATTCCTTTTATTAAAAAATATTCTAACCGGGTGCCGCTAATTCATATTAAAGATAAATCGAGAACGAACAAAGAAAGTACTATTATCGGTGAAGGTATTCTTGATATTTCTGGCTACGTGAAGACGGCTCTTGACTCCGGGACAAAATGGCTAATTATCGAGCAAGAAGCATTTGAGGAAGATCCACTAACAAGTGTTTCCAAAGGGTATACGTATTTAGCGAATTTATTGGAGGAGAAGTAATATGACTCGTGTGACAGTATGGAATGAATTTTTACATGAAAAAGAGGATGACTCAGTGCTTGCAATCTATCCAGATGGAATTCATGGACAAATTGCTAGTTTTCTAGAAAAAGCTGGATTTGATGCGAAGACAGCTACCCTAGAAGAACCAGAACATGGTCTTACAGAAGAAGTATTAGCGCATACCGATGTCTTGATTTGGTGGGGGCACATGGGTCATGATCGTGTAGAAGATAAGATTGTTGATCGTGTGCAAAAGCGTGTTTTAGAAGGGATGGGCCTTGTTGTACTACATTCCGGGCATATGTCCAAAATCTTTATGCGATTAATGGGTACCAGCTGTGATTTAAAATGGCGGGAAGCAAATGAAAGAGAGCGACTCTGGGTAGTTGACCCAACACATCCAATTGCTCAAGGAATTAACGAGTTTATCGAATTAGATGAAGAAGAAATGTATGGTGAGCATTTTGATATTCCAACACCGGATGAATTAATTTTCTTAGGTTGGTTCGAAGGCGGCGAAGTTTTCCGAAGTGGCATTACGTACAAAAGAGGAAATGGGCGGATTTTTTACTTCCAACCAGGACATGAATCCTACCCAACCTATCACCATCCGGAAATCCAACAAGTAATTATTAACGGAGTCCAGTGGTGCGCAGAAGGTAGAAAAACATATCCGGCATATGGAAATCATCAACCACTTGAAAAAATAGGGAGGAAATAAAAATGAAATTAGGCGTTTTTACACCATTATTTGCTAATTTATCATTAGAAGAAATGTTAGATAAAGTAAAAGCAGCAGGACTTGATGCAGTGGAAATTGGGACGGGTGGAAATCCGGGAAACCATCACTGTCCAACAGATGAACTTTTGGAAAGCGAAACCGCTCGCAAGGAATATTTAGAAAAATTTACTAGTCGAGGATTAACTATTAGTGCCTTTAGTTGTCATGATAATCCGATTTCACCAAATAAAGAAGAAGCAGCTGCGTCGGATGAAATTTTGCGTAAATCAATTAAATTAGCTTCTTTAATGAATGTTCCGGTTGTTAATACATTTTCTGGAACAGCTGGAGATAGTGAAGATGCCAAAGCGCCAAATTGGCCGGTTATTCCATGGCCGACTGTTTATAGCGATATTAAAACTTGGCAATGGGAAACAAAACTAATTCCTTATTGGAAAGAAATTGGCGAACTAGCAGCGGCTTCTGGCGTTAAAATTGGTATTGAATTACATGGCGGATTCTTATGCCATACACCATATACCATTTTAAAACTACGTGAAGAAACAAATGATGCTATTGGAGTTAATTTAGATCCTAGTCATTTATGGTGGCAAGGAATTGATCCAGTTGGCGCTATTAAAATTTTAGGAAAAGCCGGAGCAATCCATCATTTCCACGCAAAAGATACGTATTTAGATCAAGATAACATTAATATGTATGGTTTAACTGATATGCAACCGTATGGCGATGTTCAAACGAGAAGTTGGACATTCCGTTCAGTTGGTTGTGGTCATAGTTTAACTGAATGGTCAGATATTATGAGTGCACTGAGAACATATGGCTACGATTACGTAGTTAGCATTGAACATGAAGACCCATTGATGTCCATTGATGAAGGATTTGATCGTGCCGTTACAAATTTACAATCTATTTTAATTAAAGATAAACCACTAGATATGTGGTGGGCTTAACGATAAGAAAGGATGTCTTAGAATGAAAAAATATCAATTAGTAATTGTTGGTTACGGCGGAATGGGAAGCTACCATGTAACTCTTGCATCTGCAGCTGATAATTTAGAAGTTCATGGTGTATTCGACATTCTCAAAGAAAAACGGGAAGCTGCCGCGCAAAAAGGTTTAAAAATCTATGAGAGTTATGAAGCTGTTTTAGTAGATGAAAATGTGGATGCTGTCCTTATTGCAACACCAAATGATAGTCATAAAGAACTGGCTATTCGCGCACTCGAAGCAGGAAAACATGTCGTTTGCGAAAAACCCGTTACGATGATAAGTGAAGATTTATTAGCAATTATGGATGTATCAAAAAAAGTAAATAAACATTTTATGGTCCATCAAAATAGGCGTTGGGATGAAGACTTTCTTATTATCAAAGAGATGTTTGAACAAAAAACGATTGGTGAAATGTTCCACTTAGAATCGCGGGTACACGGGGCAAATGGTATTCCTGGGGATTGGCGTCATTTAAAAGCACATGGCGGCGGAATGGTTCTTGATTGGGGTGTTCATTTACTTGATCAATTATTATTCTTAGTTGATAGTAATGTGAAATCCGTCTCTGCTAATTTAAGCTATGCGCTTGGTGATGAAGTCGATGATGGTTTTGTATCTTTTATTACTTTTGAAAATGGAATTACTGCACAAATTGAAGTGGGAACGACTAATTTCATAAAATTACCACGTTGGTATGTCAAAGGAACAGAGGGAACTGGAATTATCCATGATTGGGATTTAAGTGGTAGTATCGTTAAACCGACTGCACTTGCTAAATTATCGGAACCCACCCCAATACAAGCAGGACAAGGTCTAACAAAAACAATGGCACCTCCAAGCGAAGAAGCAACCGAGACTTTACCATTAATTGCTCCTGGCCAATTAGCTATGAGTTTTTATGATAATTTTGTTCAAGTATTAAATAATGAGAGCGAACCAATCGTCCAAAATGAACAAGTTTATCAAGTTTTAAAATTAATTGAAGCTATTTTCCAAGCTGCCGAATCAAATAAAACCGTCCATTCCATTTAAAAGATGTTTTAGCTTTTGGCTTTGTGGAAAACAATACTATGAAGATGTTTTCTTCTATTGAATACAATCTAATTAGGAGGGTTATTTCAATGAGTGAAGACAATGGTATCAAAGACAAAGCAAAAGGACTTAAAGACAAACTGGTAGGCGACGCAAAAGATCAATATGGTAAAGCAACAGATGACAAAGGAAAACAAGTCGAAGGTAAGGCACAAAAAGCTAAAGGTGAAGTAGAAGACAAAGCCGGCGATGCTAAAAAGAAATTATCTGAGTAAGTACAGATAAAGCGGATGTGAAGTAAAATTCACATCCGCTTTTTAATAACTGATATGCAAAAACGTTTTGCTATCCTTAAAAAGAGCGTTAGTACAAGCTGTTTTTTATTTTTCGGCTAAGTAATTCATTTTATTTGGCATATTTTTGATTTTTTTATAATTAACTACCATTTTATTTTCGCTGATTAATAATTTGAACTGCGAATCTTTTGTTAACTGCTTTTCAGAGTAAAATGTTAGTTTCTTTTGTTTTCCTGTATCATCATAAACATTCGTTGCATACTTATAACCTTTGAATTGATTTATTTTAACTGGTTTTCCAGTTGTAGCTACTTTGAGGTAGTAGGGTTTGACAGCTGCATCTGAAGGTATAGCATATTCCCAAACAGCGCAGATAGCTAGAAGAATAGTAGCTAATATAATGGATATCTTTTTTTTAGTAAACATCATTCTTCACCTGCTTTCTTATATTACATTTAGTTTACAATGAAAAAATAACTTTATCCTGTTCATTAACTAACAAAATCTACTCTCAACCTTACATTTTTGTCAGAAAGGTTTAAGAAAGTAACTTATAAGATTGTGAAGATAAAAAAAGTGAAATTGGAGCTACTAAATATAGGTCAAAAGAAAAAAATAACCACTATAAGTAGTAGCTTTTTAAAATTAGAAATGTGCGAAAAAACACATGATAAAGTAATGAAAAATTTTTTTATTTGCTAAAAACCTTGTTGTTATCATCTTTTTCGAGTTTTCATCATTAAAACCAAAGCACAATATCTTGCATTCACAATCAAAAAGTTATACTATATATAGTATCGAAAGCGAAATATTGCTTCATCGCCTTTTAACTTTTATTGAGGGGAATTTGCTCCTTTAAAAGTTAATTTTTTTGCTCCACAGAATAGGCTTACTTGTTCACAGGACGAATAAAAGCGCAAAAATGAATCAGATATTTTTACAACGAGGAAAAAAGGATGAAATGGGGATTGCAAATGACAACTTACATAGTAAAAGACGGGGGAAACAGAAAGCTACCTTTTGACAAAAGCCGATTGGATGGCTATTTAGAGAAAATCCATGAAGAATTTCCAAAACTTGATTTAGAAGATTACAAACGGAAAGTTTTTAATTTTGTAGAGAAAAAAGAAGATTATGCAGCAGATGAATTAGTGGATTACTTAATTCGAGAAGCGGAAGCACGTACAGATATCCATATTCCTGAATGGGAACATTTTGCAGCACGTCTTTATTTAAATAAATTATATAAAAAAGCAAGTAAAAATCGTTTTTATAATGATGATGATAAATATGGTTCTTATGTAGGGCTTCAAGAAAGTCTGGGAGAACGCGGTATTTATTCCGGAAATATCTTAAAGAACTATTCTAAAGAAGAATTAATTGAAGCAGGAAAATTAATTGATCCTGAAAAAGATAAATTATTTACTTACAATGGTTTATATTTGTTAGCTACTCGTTATTTAGCAACGGATTCTGAACGTAATGTCTATGAATTGCCACAAGAACGTTGGCTGACAATTGCGCTTTACTTAATGCAAAATGAACCAAAAGAAAAACGTATGAATTTAGTTGGAGAAGCTTACTGGGCTTTAAGCAATCTTTATATGACTGTTGCAACACCAACACTTGCAAATGCAGGAAAAGTTGGCGGACAATTATCTAGTTGCTTTATTGATACAGTGGATGATAGTTTACAAGGAATTTATGATAGTAATACAGATGTTGCTAGAGTTTCTAAGCACGGCGGTGGAGTTGGCGCATATCTTGGTTATGTTCGTTCAACAGGAGCAGCTATTCGTGGTGTAAAAGGCGCAAGTGGTGGCGTTATTCCATGGATTAAACAGCTAAACAATACCGCAGTCAGTGTCGATCAACTGGGACAACGTAAAGGAGCAATTGCTGTATATCTAGACGTTTTCCATAAGGACATTGAATCTTTCCTAGATTTACGCTTAAACAACGGCGACCAACGTTTACGCGCACATGATGTATTTACTGCAGTTTGTATTCCAGATATTTTTATGGAAGCAGTAGAGCGTCGCGGAGAATGGTATTTATTCGATCCACATGAAGTAAAAGCGAAAAAAGGCTGGTACTTACAAGACTTCTATGATGAATCAAAAGGAGAAGGTACTTTCCGCGAAAAATACGATGAATTAGTTGCTGACGAAACAATCAGCAAAAAAATTGTTAAAGCAATTGATATTATGAAACGTGTAATGATGAGTCAGCTAGAAACCGGAAATCCATTTATGTTTTATCGTGATGAAGTAAACCGGATGAACCCAAATAAACATGAAGGTATGGTATACTCCAGCAATTTATGTACCGAAATCATGCAAAATATGAGCCCGACAAAAATGATTCAAGAAATTATTTCAGGTGATCAAATTGTTATCACAAAACAAGCCGGAGATTTTGTTGTATGTAACTTATCTTCTGTTAACTTAGGTCGTGCAGTGGTGGCGGAAGAAGAAGGTACTTTAGAACGCTTGATTGAAGTAGAAGTACGGATGTTAGATAATGTTATCGACTTAAATGAACTACCAGTACCACAAGCGACAATTACCAACCAAAAATATCGTTCGATTGGACTTGGAACATTTGGATGGCATCATCTATTAGCACTAAAAAACATCGCTTGGGATTCCGAAGAGGCAGAAAAATATGCTGATGAATTATATGAACAAATTAATTACTTAGCTATTCGCGCTAGTAACAAACTAGCTCAAGAAAAAGGTGCCTATAAAGTCTTCAAAGGAAGCGACTGGAACACAGGAGAATACTTTGCACGTCGTAATTATAATTCACCTGAATGGCAAGAATTAGCAAAAGAAGTAGCAGAAAAAGGTTTGCGAAATGCGTATCTTGTAGCTGTAGCACCAAATATGAGTACGGCACAAATTGCTGGTTCAACTGCATCTATCGACCCGATTTATAGTGCATTCTACTATGAAGAGAAAAAAGACTACCGTCGTCCAGTTATTGCACCAGACTTAAATCTAAGCACATACCCATACTATGAAAAAGGTGCTTACAAAGTAGACCAATTTGCAAGTGTTCGTCAAAATGGTCGTCGTCAACGTCACGTAGACCAATCATTAAGCTTTAACTTCTATGTACCAAGTGGTATCAAAGCAAGTAAACTACTTGAACTTCATATGACAGCTTGGAATGAAGGGCTAAAAACGACATACTATGTTCGCTCAAATGATATTGATGTGGAAGAGTGCGAATGGTGCTCTAGCTGATAAATCTCTAAAACATGTAGAAATAACATAAAATAAAAGGGAGGGCTTGCCAAAATGGCTGACCAAAAAGAACAACTTACACGTATTAAAATTTTAGAACCTTTATTTCCTAATCGTTCTACTTCCATTATAAACGGAGAAACTAGTGGGATTTTGAATTGGAATGATATCCCTTATCCATCTTTCTACCGTGCTTATAAAGAACTTTCTACTAACTACTGGATTCCAGATGAAGTAGATATGAAAAGTGATGCAAAGCAATATCCCGCTCTATCAGAACAAGAAAAATATGCGTTTGATGCGATTATTGGCTTGCTCGCAACACTAGATTCTCCGCAAACACGTTTTATCTATAATATTGCGGAATATATTACTGATCCAGCTGTCCATGCAAATGCAGCAATTATCGCTCAACAAGAAGTAATCCATAATGAAAGTTACTCTTATGTACTTGCTTCTATCACAAATTTACAAGAACAAAATCGCGTATTTGAACTTGCGAGAACACATCCAACAATTATTAAACGTAACGAACCAATCATGGAAGCATACGATGACTTTATGAATAATAAAACAGGGGAAACACTTGTAAAAGCATTAATTCAATCTTCTATTTTAGAAGGAATTAATTTCTATAGTGGTTTTGCATACTTCTACAACCTTGTTCGTCAAAATAAAATGACTGGAACTGGGAAAATCATTAGCTTTATCAATCGTGATGAACTAGCACATTCCAAGTTTATTTCAGAAGTAATCCGGGCAATCCTTGGCGAAAACCCAGAATTACAAACAGAAGAGCTAGTGGAATATACACACAAAGCTTTCCGTCACGCTGTAGAACTGGAAACAGAATGGTCTGAAGAAGTTTTACAAGGTATTGAAGGTATTGATGTGGAAGAAATGGTTGACTACGTGAAATACCGTGCCAACAAAATGTTAGGAATGCTTGGTATTCCAGAACTTTATCCAGGACATAGTGATAATACAATGACATGGATTAAAGCTTATGCAGATAATTTTACAGAAACAAAAACCGACTTTTTTGAAATGCGCAATTCAAGCTATAAAAAAACGAATTTGGATAACGGATTCGACGATCTATGAGAATTCTGTTAGCCTATGATTCTTTAAGTGGTAATACAAAAATGGTGGCTGATGAAATTGAAGCGATTTTACAAAGCGAAGGACATGATGTTGTGTCCTTTCGCGTATCGCCTCTAGCCGAGTATCCGCTTGAAGAAGATTTTGACTTGTACGTGTTGGGGGCATGGACAGTCGACTACGGAAGAACGCCGCCAGATATGAAAGATTTTATCGCGGAATTAGCCGTTAAGCCCAAGAATGTAGCCATTTTTGGCACTGGGGAAACACAATGGGGTATGGATTTTTATTGCGGAGCCGTTGACCGAATGGCAAAATACTTTGGAACAAATTATCCAACTTTAAAAATAGAACAAATGCCACACACTGAACAAGATGTGGCTGATATAAATAATTGGGTCAAGGAAATTTTAACAATAAGGAGTGGAATTAAATGACAAGTATTGAAATTAAATCAGCTGAAGAGTTTGCAGCTCATATTAATGGAGAAGAATTAGTATATGTAGATTATTGGAAAGACAATTGTCCTAATTGTAAAATGCTTGACCTTTCTTTTGCTGAATTCAAAAATTCTGAAATCGCGAATAAAGTGAAAGTATTAAAAGTAAAATTAGAAGAAATGGGTGAAAATTTCTTTTTTGATCGTGATGTACAACAAACACCTACACTAGTATTATACAAAGGCGGCGAAGAAATCCACCGTTTAAATGGATTTATTCCTCCAAATAAAATTGAAGAAGCTATTTCTCTTAATGCATAATCACAATAAGTGACAGGTCCTATCTATAGGGATTTGTCGCTTATTTTTGCGCTTTATTGCGCAATTATTCACAAATTTGTTTTATGTAAGGAGCTAAAATTTTGAAAGAATTACAAGATGAAATCACTATGTTTCTGAAAGAACGTAATTGGTTAGATCAGTATAATCATCCAAAAGATCTTGCGTTATCATTATCACTAGAAGCAGCAGAATTGCTCGAATGCTTTCAATGGAAAACCGATGAAATAGCAGTGAAGGAAAATCGGGAAGAAATACTGAAAGAAGTGGCAGACGTGATGATTTATGCTTTGCAAATTGCGGAGAGTTTAGGAGCAGATGCAGAGGAAATTATTCAGTTAAAATTAGCCGAAAATCGTACAAGAACTTGGTCAAAGTAAATTTAAAAGCAAAAAATAAAGCTACTTTACCTTCAAAGATAAAGTAGCTTATTAGTTAGAAAGAATAGGAACGTTTACGGCGTTTTTTGGAACGAATCATTGTAAAAATTCCTGTGATTATTAGAATAAGGGAAATAATACAAACACCAAAGCCGATAAGTCCGGATATGCTAAAGGAAACACCAAAGCCAATCAGACCAACAAGAAATATTACTAAGCCAGCTAATTTCATATATAAACTCCTTTCAGAAATCTTATCTCTATTATAAAGGAATTAACAGGAAAAAATAAGACTTTAAAAATAAAAAAATTTTAAAGATGAAAGTTATTGATAGAGCATAGGTTCGCATAAAAAGAAAATAGTCAAGACTGCAAACGAAAAAAATTATCTGTTATAGTAAGATAGGAAGAGAAGCAAGGAGGAAAACATATGGATTTTAAAGAATATCAAATTTTAGCAAACAGGACTGCAGCAACACATGAACAGGCACTGACGAATTACGGACTTGGGATTGCAGGAGAGGCCGGTGAAGTTGCCGATTTGATTAAAAAATATGCTTTTCACGGACATGATTTGAATAAAGAAGCTTTAACAAAAGAACTTGGCGATGTACTTTGGTATGTATCACAAATTGCGAAGTGGGCGGATATTAGTATGGAGACAGTGGCAGAACTAAATATTGAAAAATTAAAACGACGCTATCCACAAGGCTTTTCCACAGAGCGAAGTAAACTCCATATCGATTAAAAAAAACGTTTGTATGTAAGAAGAATTTTCCTACAATACAAACGTTTTTAATTTTTTAGTGAGCTAGAAAATCTACTAAATAGTATAAAAATGACATATTGAATAATAGAGAAATAGAATACAAAATTCCAGAATGGCCAGTGGAAAACACCAAACATAATTTGCAGTGATTCAATGGGTTGAGTAAGTAAATGGATAGAGTGCAACCGCGAAAATCGGCCAATATAAATAGCATAACTAGATAATAATATTAAGCTAATTAAAAGTAGTTGATAGCTAAGGCTACTAGTCCAGTTGAACCGTCTTCTAATTTCAGCAAGCATTTTTGCAAATGACCAAAATCCAATAAATAGACCAAAGAAAACACCAACGATAATATAAGTGAAATGGCGCCATAACCAAGGAGCAGTGGATATAATTCCATCTGCACTATAAATTTCTAATCGTTGTAAATGTAACAAATCAGTTAAAAGATAAGGGGAATTCGGAAAAAATACCAGCCAAACAAGTGCAAGTGGCCAAAAAATCCACCAAACACGAGGTTTTTTTGTAAGAAATACAGCTATTTCAAAAGGGATATAAGCAAGCCCAACGTTTAATATCAAAAACGTATAAGTATCTGCTGTAAAATACAGTATAAGAAAATAACTAACTAAAAAAGCTCGGCAAATCCATATTGCTTTTTTCATGAATGCTCACCTCGTGCTAGCTATTGTATCATAAATGGAGTTCCTGGGTGAAACTTAACTTGCTAAATGAAACAAAAGTACTAAAGATAAACCAAATGCAGAAAGTAAAATAGAACCAACCAATGCAGCGGCAAAAGGTTTAGCGCCCATTTTTCCAAAAGAAGGCAGGTGGACGTTTAAACCAAGTCCTCCCATAGCCATAGCAATTAAGAAATAAGCACAGACAACAAGGAAATCAGTTACAGTTGATGGAATGATACCAAAACTATTAATGGCACTTGTTGCTAAAAAACCAAAAATAAACCAAGGTACCGGAAGTTCTGCCCAAGAAAAACGATTTTTTGTACCAACATTAACCATCTTTGCAACAACAAAACAAACTGGAACAAGTAATGCCACACGAGTCAGTTTTACAATAACTGCCATATCAACCGCTGAAGTACCACCAGGATCTGCTGCAGCGATAACATGGGCTATTTCATGAAGTGTAGCACCTGCAAAAATCCCATAACCATTAGGACCAAGCGGTAAAATTGGGTAGATAAGTGTGTAAATGATAGTGAAAATAGTTCCTAGTAAAGCAATAATCGTTGCAGCGACTGCCGTTTGATTATTATCTGCTTTTACTTGAGGAGAAATAGCCACAACCGCTGCTGCCCCGCAAATCCCAGTTCCACAAGCAACTAAAATAGCTAGTTTTTTATCTACTCCAAATAATTTAGCTAAAAAATAAACGATGGTAATCCCAAAACTAAGGCATAGCGCTGCAATAAGAAATACACGCCATCCAGCATGGTAAATATCCACTAAATTCAATCGGAAACCAAGTAAAATGATTCCAGCCCGAAGAATAACTTTATTGGAAAATTGAATACCCGTAAACCATTTTTCTGGTATTGGAATGAGAGCACGAATAATAATCCCGATTAAAATAGCTGTTACAAGTTGTCCAAGAATCATTAAAAATGGCAATTTAGCTAGAAAATACGATAGTCCAGCGATACAAAAAGTGAGTGCTATACCATACCAAAAGGTTTTCAGGCGAAATAATGATGGATTCATACTGTTCCTCCTTTCTTTTATGCTTTTACTTTACCATTTCCTTTTTTATTAGTAAAATTTATATTAATTATATTATTGATAAGTAAAATTTATGGAGGTGTTGAATATGGATGAGGCGCTAAGAACCTATATTAGAGTGGTAGAATTAAAGAGTTTTACGAAAGCATCTGAGGAATTACATATATCTCAACCAGCAGTGTCTTTGCAGTTAAAGAAATTAGAAGAGCGGTACGATACGGAATTAATTTATCGACAAGCTAAAAAATTTGTTTTAACGGCAACGGGAGAAATGCTATACCACCGTGCGAAACAATTAGAAGGTTTATATAGACAGGTTGAGGATGAAATCAGTTTATACCATCATCATTTAAAAGGGAGATTGCGAATTGGCGCTAGTTTTACTGTTGGGGAATATTACTTACCAGCGATGATTGCTAAATTCCATGCAAAATACCCAGATATAACATTAGAATTAATTATTGAAAACACTGCAAAAATTGCTGATAAAGTAGAAATACTCCAAGTGGATATTGGAATAATAGAAGGACAAATAAATAAAAAAGACCTTGAAATAAGTGCGTTTTTAGATGATGAAATGTGTATTGTTGGCCCAGCAACTGGGGAAATGGAAGCAATTCAAAAAGGCACAACATGGATTGCTCGAGAAGAAGGTTCAGGAACACGGGAATATTTAGATCATATTATTAGTACAAACGGCTGGAATATAGCAGAGCGAGTTGTAGCGTGGAGCAATATGGCCGTTAAACAAATGGTTCTTGAAGGGCTAGGATATACCATTATCTCCAAAAGTGTGGTAGAAGCTGAAATAAGGCAAGGGAAATTACGTACTTTTAATGAAGATAAAACAATGATGCGCAAACTTTCTGTACTTAAAAACAAACAAACTTTGGAAAATCGAATTGCAGAAACATTTTTAGCTTTTTTACGGGAGAATCAGTAAATAAAACTAGCTTTTTAGAGGCGTTGTGATTACAATAAAAAAGAATACATTTTAGAAAGGGAGAGGCAATGAAAGATTATTTTATAGATCGTTCCTATAAAGCGTCTATGGGAATAGCAAATGCCGTTCTTGTAACGCTTGGTATTGGGCTTCTGTTACAAACTATCGGCCAGATGACTGGAATCTCATTTCTGGTGACGATTGGTGCGATTGGAAAAACGATGTTAATTCCTGGCATAGGCGTGGGTATTGCAATGTGCTTGTATGCTAATACACTTGTAACGATAAGTGCGGCTGCATCTGCTGTAATTGGTGGAGGAGCTATAGCAACATTGTCTGGTGGTGGCGTTGCAATTACTAGCGGAGAACCAGTTGGAGCTATTTTAGCTGTAATTGTAGCTGTTTGGACTGGGAAACGCATTACAGGGAAGACTAAGTTTGATATGATTTTGATTCCAGGCGTATCACTTCTCGCTGGTGGACTAAGTGGTATTTTATTTGCGAAGATAATGGCGCCGATTTTAGATTCTGTTAGTCTAGGAATTAGCACTTTAATTGGTGGTTCCCCGCTGATTTCATCCATGGTGATCGCTTTTGTTTTTGGATTACTTATTCTAAGCCCAGCATCATCTGCGGCTCTCGCAATTGCACTTCAATTAGACCCAACAGCAAGTGCAGCGGCATTAATTGGTTGTTCCGTTCAATTTGTATCTTTTGCAGTGTTAAGCTATCGAGACAATAACTGGGGAGCATTTTTTGCACAACTTATATGTACACCAAAACTACAAACACCAAATATTATTAGAAAGCCGAGTCTTATGTTAGTACCATTATTAACAACAATAGTCGCCGGACCGCTTGGAGTGATGGTTTTCCATATTCAAGCATCTAGTGAAGTAGCTGGACTCGGATTATGTGCGTTTGTTGCACCACTTTATTTAATAGCAAATTATGGATTCAGCACATTAGCTGCTTTTATTTTGGTTGCAGTTGTCTTGCCAGGTGTTATTGCACTTATTGTCAGACCAATATTAATCAAAAAAGAACGATTGAAAACAGGAGATTTAACTATTGAATTACAGTAAATAAAACGGAAAAGTAGGACAATTTAGTTCTGCTTTTTTGTTACAATAAAAGACTAAATTAGCTGTTTGAAAATGTGTCATTGTAACAAAATGTACATAATTTTTTTCTGAAATATCATATCAAAAAGTATTCTTTTCGTGTAAAATATATCCTTGTAAGCAATAAATATTAAAGAGGTTTAAATTATGGAAAAAAGTGGATTTGTTGCAGATCCAATTTATGGAGAAATCAAGAATGAAATAATGACTAACACTTTGGAAAATGGCGAAAAAGTGAATATAGACGACATTATGAAACGATTTCAAGTCAGCAAACACGTGGCTTTTGGTGCTCTTCATTGTTTACATAAAAGTGGTATGATATGTGAGGAAAACGGAGGCAAAAGTTTTTCAGTAACTACTAAAAATGAAACAGAGCATCGCGAGAAATCTCGATTAAAGTTAGCTTTTTTTCATCTTAACTATGCTGTACAGAAATTACAAGATAAGGATGTAGAAATTTGTGCCACCTGTCTTCGTAGGGAATTAATCTATATAAAACTAGCTGTAGCTGATCAAGATGCAGATGTGTTTATAAGTCATGTCAAAAATTTTTATGCTTGTATGATTCACTACACAGAAATGCCTACGATGGAGAGAAATATTGATACTTTCACAGTACTCCTGCAAAAAATGAAAGAAAATAATGAGAAGCTGTTTTTCGACGAATTTAAAATGGATATTACCAAATCATTAGAAGAATTAGTTACTCATTTAGAGGCAAAAGAGTTTGAAGCATGTCACTTAGTAATCCAAAAATTTTACGATAAAAATATTTCAATTTTATTTTCGTAATCGAAAAACCCTGTATGACAACTTTCGTCACACAGGGTTTTTCTTTTCGGATGAGCTTGTCTTGCCACTCATCTGATGGGCCGGACCATGTCTGGATGTTTCTGAACAAACATACAACATTCGGAAAACGGTGAGGCATTTTCGAACAAGTAGACCATTTTTTTAACTCTTCCTTCTCAAGATATTCAACTTACGAATAAATGAGCGTCCGAACTTGTTCAAATAGTGGCCATTAATGAAACGATACTTTATTCGCTTATTTACCAACGTAGTGAGGCTAAAAATATTGATAAATGGGCGACGTAACGAAATTCCGTTCTCCTGCAACCAAGTTAGTTAAGTCCTTGACGCGGCGTATACTCCTCGCCTTCCTCCTGTAAGCTAACTTTAGCTGCTGACACTAAAATCCTTCACCAGACGTTTTGCCGGCATATGACAAAGCTGAGAAAAAAATCAGCTTGTACACCAAGTTTTTGTCATTAGCATCACCTTTTTTGTTCGTTGTATTCTATATATAGCCGTTATTCAAAATTGTAAACGCTTTATATAAAAAATGATTATAAAGTCATAGGTTAAGAAATGAAATAGGGTCTTTAGTCAGAGAAAATAAGCCATTAAAATATCATCGACAAAATTACCTTCAATAATAAATTCTTTTTCAAGCCGTCCTTCTTGTTTAAAACCATTCTTTTCATAAAAACGGATGGCGCGTTGATTAATAGATAACACACGCAAGGAAATTTTGAGATAGCCATTTTCACGAGCAATCTCTTTCATTTTATCCATTAGTAATTGTCCAATGCCTTCGCGTTGATAATCAGGATGCACAGCAATATCAAGTTCTACTACATGTTTATTGGAAGGAAGTGGAATAGGCGATTTATAACCAAGAATTCCAATTACTTTATCCTCTTTAACAACAACCACTTTGGAACCAGGAGGGCTTTTAAGTAAAAATTCTGCTTCGCTGTCAAAATGAACGTTCCCAGGAGTTGTTCCAGGAGTCCATACTAAATGTTCTAATTCTATCATAGATGCTGCATCTTCACGAACGGATAATCTAATTTGCATAATATATACCAACTTTCTTTATTTTCTTTTTGCGTAAGATAGAGAGGTTTTCCAAGTTTTCCATAAGCCATCATTGGAGTAGAGTAATACATTTCCTTGGTAAAGGCGCACAGTAAGGAAGAAAGCCCCGACTACACTTAATGTAAGAATCGCTAGTGAACTAAAGATACCAAGTGTGGAAACGGATAAGAGGTCCATCCGGGCTAGCATCATCATTGGTGAAAACGTTGGGATATAGGAACCGATAATTACTAGTAAATTATCAGGTGCATTAGCTGCTGCGATAGAACCCCAGTAGCCAATAATTGCTAGAATCGTCATTGGATATATGAACTGCGCAACGGTTTCTACATTTGGTACCATTGAGCCAATCATTGCTGCAATTAAAATATATAAAAGCAATCCTAAAATGACAAAAAGTAGATTTAATACAAGATAATAAGCAGGAAAAACAGCTAATTGATCGAGTATATTTTGAACCATATCTGTATTTTTACCAGCAATCAAGACAATTGCTCCACAAACGACATAAAAACCAATTTGAGTTAAGAGCATTAGAATAATAGCGGTTAATTTAGCAAATAAATGTGTTGTTGCCGAGACGCTAGATAAAATAACTTCCATAATTCGTGTACCTTTTTCAGTAGCTATTTCAGAGGCAACAATATTTGCGTAACTCATAACGAAAATAAAGATAACGAGCGTTAAAATTAATACAGCAGCACTCATTACATCTTTTTCATGGTTTGTTAATTGATTACTTGCTTCTAAATCATTGGTAACTGAAACGGGAGAAGTGATCTGATTTAGTTGATTGTTTGTAATTTTATATTTAGCTGCTTTTTCGGCAACTTTGGTAGCAGTAAGATCATCTGTTAATCGTGTAATGGTATCTTGTCCAGCAGTTTCTTCTGTGGTATAAACGGCACTTACTGTGTCATTTTTTTCGGTTATTGTAACAAAACCATCAATATCTCCCTTTTTTAGAGATTTTTGAGCTGTTTCTTTATCTGTGATGGCTGATTTCACTTTAAAATGAGTATCATCTTTGGTTAGTGCTTTTTCGTAAATAGGGTTAGCTGTTAAAACGGCAATCGTAGTAATATCACTAGTAGAATCAAAATATTCCACCATTTTTGGTATCCCAGCAATTAGTATGGCAATTAAAACTGGAAATAAAAGGGAAATCAAAAATGATTTTGTTTTTACCCGACGTTTATAAACTTGCTTGGTGATTACGCCAAATTTACTCATTTGAATTCACCAGCTTTCCACTTAAAGATTTCTTCTAATGTAGGGGCTTGAAGGCTAAATGTTTGAATGAACCCATCTTTTGTAACATATTCAAAAATTTTCTCTGCATCGGATTCCTTTTCAATTTCTAGTTGGAAAACGCCGTCACGTTGGGTTTCAATATGAAGTACTCCTGGTAGTGCCGCAAGTTGTTCTTTTGTATGGTGCGATTCAATGAAAATACGTTTACGACCAAACGCGGACTTAACTGATTCAGTAGTTCCTTGAAGAACCGTACTGCCTTTTTTTAACATTAAAAGAGAGTCACATAGCTCCTCTACGTTTTCCATACGATGGCTAGAGAAGATAATAGCTGCTCCAGAAGCCCGTAAATCGAAAACAAACTTTTTCAAAATTTCTGCATTTACAGGGTCAAGACCACTAAAAGGCTCATCTAAAATAACTAGCTTCGGTTGATGGATAATGGTACTTAGCAGCTGGATTTTTTGTTGATTTCCTTTGGATAATGTCTTAATTAAATCTGTCTTTTTACCAACAATTTCAGCACGTTCCAGCCAATCATCTATCTCACTTTTTATTTTTTGTTTAGGGTAACCTTTTAATTCCGCAAAAAATATTAGTTGCTCCTCAATAGTGACATTAGGATATAAACCACGTTCTTCCGGCAAATAACCGACAATATTAGGGTCAATTTTGCTTACTTCTTGACCATTCCAAGTGATTTTTCCAGAAGTTGCTTCTAAAAAATGCAAAATAAGTCGGAAAGTAGTTGTTTTGCCGGCGCCATTTTGTCCAATAAGTCCAAGTATTTTTCCTTCTTCCACTCGAAAAGACAAGTCATTCACAGCTGTTTTATCAGCAAATTTTTTTGTTACATTATGTAATTCTAGCGTCACATGAACACCCCTTTCTAATTTCTTTCCACCACTTATTATACGTTGTTAAGTTACTATTGTCTTCCTAAAAGTAGCTTAAATTTGCTTCGGGTGAAAATGATTTTTTTCACAAACTCTGCTAAAAAATTGTCTAGTGTAGTGGACATAACTTGTTGTAACCGTTTTCTTTTATTTGTGTATAATAGACCGTAGAGGAGGTGATGAAATGCTTCTAACTAAAACGGAGCGAGCATTAATTAACTTGTTCTTAACGAAAAATGACTTTTTAACAGCTAATCAACTAGCGGAAATTTTAGATGTTTCTTCTAAAACGATTTATCGCAGAATCAAAAATATTAATAACGCAACAGGTAAGAAAGACATCTTGATTTCGGAAAAAGGACGTGGTTTTAAACTTGATTATAAGTCCTATATTCAAGCAAAGTTAGAGACTTCAGAAGATATTTTTGGCTATACACCTACTGAAAGAAGAGAAAAAATATTACTTCAAATATTATTTAAATCACCTAAGTATTTAAATATCCATCATTTATATGAAGGTTATTATGTCGGTTACAACTCCATTAAAAATGATTTTGCGCTGTTAAACCAATCGATCACAAAGTATCATTTAACCATTGAAAAAAAGCAAAAAGAAATACGTGTGGTTGGAACAGAAGAAAATATTCGAATAGCAATTAATGAGGTAATTAACAATTTGGATTTATCTAGCTACGATGATTTGAAAACGGATTATAGTGATTTAAATAAAGCGGATGTGCAATTTATCGTGCAACAAATGGAAATTATCGAAAATAAACTAGCTATAAGTATCCCTTATCCATATGATATTAATATTTTCTCGCATCTTTATATTTTGATTAATCGTTTTCGACAAGGTGAGGTGGAAGAATTTGGTGAAAGTAGTGAAAGCGAAACGTATGTTATTACAAATGAGACACTCCACATAATTGCAGTTGAAGCGATTGAGGCGATTGAACAATATTTGAAAATGAAACTACCAGAACGCGAGACTTTTAATTTTCTCCAATATTTAATTTCTTCACGTTTTAATCATGAAATTGAACTATTTCCTAACAATGTACTACCGATAGTGGAGGAAATGACCGATTTTTATATTAATGAAGTGGCCGCAAAAATTAATATTCCTATCAATAAAAAGCAGCTGAAAATTGAACTTTTAAGTCATATGAAGCCAATGGTAAACCGAATGAACCACCAGATAAATATTAAAAATAATTTATTAAGTGATATTAAATTGGAGTATGGAAATCTATTTGAAATCATTAAAGATACGGCTAGAGACGTTGCTAAAACTTTTAACCTCCAAACCATATCTGATGATGAAATTGGCTATATAACCATCTACTTTGCCAAACATATGGAACAATCACCTTTAATAAAACGAATTCTTATCATGTGTTCAAGCGGGATTGGCACATCTGAATTATTAAAAGTAAAAGTGCAAAAAGCATTTCCTGATGTAGAAATAGTGGACGTTTTATCATCTACAAGATTCAAAAATAATATACAAGACTATCGGAATATTGATTTTATTCTAACAACAATTAAAACAGATAACAATGAAGAGATTCCTTCACTACTAGTAAGCGCAATGTTTACAGAGAAAGATAAGTTGATGGTGAAAAAATTAATGGAAAGTTTATAGGAGGGGAATATATGGATATTCAAGAGTTAGATATTAGCAAAGTCATTAATCCAGCACTTGTAAATCTAGAATTACAAGCAACAACCAAATTAGAAGTAATTGAAGAACTAACTGATTTACTAGTTAAAGCTGGCGCGGTTGCAGATAAAAAAGCTTTTATAGCAGACGTGTTATACCGGGAAGAAGAAGGGAAAACTGGCCTAGGTGAAGGGGTGGCTATTCCACATGGTAAATCTGCTAGTGTAACTAATACTTCCATTGCGGTAGGACGAACGCAAAATCCGATAGAATGGGAATCTTTAGACGATAAACCAGTTAATATTATTATTCTTTTCGCAGTCAAAAATTCAGATGCTACGACAACCCATATAAAATTACTTCAAAAAGTAGCGATTTTACTTGCAGATGATGAGGTGATAGGACAATTTCAAACTGTACAGACAAAAGAAGCATTCATTAAATTGTTAGCTAAAAACCAGATTTAGGAGGAGTTTAGGATGAATATTATTGGAATTGCAGCATGTACATCAGGAATTGCACATACCTATATTGCCAAAGAAAAACTAACGAAAGCTGGAATTGCCCTTGGACATAACATTCATATTGAGACACAAGGAACAATTGGTATTGAAGATGAACTCTCAGCAGAACAATTAAAAAATGCGGATGTAGTAATTATTGCAGCAGACATTAAAGTTAGCGGAAAGGATCGTTTTAAAGGGAAAAAAGTAGTCGAAATTCCAACTGATTTAGCTATTAAAGCACCAAAACAAATTATTACAAAAATAGATAATGAAATAAATAACTAGGGAGTGGACCGGTATGATGAAAAAACTGCAAATCAAAAAACATGCTCTTACAGCGATTTCGTATATGTTACCGTTAGTTGTTGCCTCAGGGTTACTTATTGCCATTGGAAATTTAACAAGTGGACAGGTGATTTTAGATTATAAAGCACCTTACTCTATCCCTGATGCCCTTGTATCGCTAGGTGTTCTTGGGATGGGCTTACTTGCACCAGTCATTGCGGCTGCGATTGCTTATTCGATAGCTGACAGGCCGGGTATTGCTCCAGGACTACTGATGGGGGTTATTGCCAATTCTATCGGAGCAGGCTTTTTGGGAGGAATGCTTGGTGGTTATCTAGTTGGTTACTTTGTACTTATCCTAGTGAAATATTTGAAAGTACCAAAATGGGCGCAAGGTTTAATGCCTATGATGATTATTCCACTTATAAGTAGTTTGGTTATAGGGCTTCTAATGTATTTTGTTATTGGTGTTCCTATTGTGTGGGCAACAGATGCGATGACAAATTTCTTACAAGGAATGCAAGGCAGTATGAGGTTTGTTTTTGGCGCAGTACTAGGTGGAATGGCTGCATTTGACTTTGGTGGTCCAGTAAATAAAGTAGCTTCATTATTCGCCGATGGGTTGCTACTTGAAGGTGTAAAGGAGCCAGAAGCGGTGAAAATTCTTGCGTCAATGGTTCCACCGTTTGGAGTAACGCTTTCATGGGTTGTTTCTAAACTTATCAAAAAGAAAAAATACACTAAATCAGAAGAAGATAATATTAAAATTGCCTTTCCAATGGGGATTTGTATGATAACAGAAGGCGTAATTCCCATCGCGGCAGTTGATCCAATTCGAGTAATTGTTTCTTGTACATTAGGTGCTGCTGTAGGTGGAGGTCTTAGTATGACATGGGGAATTGGCTCACCCGTTCCATCAGGAGGCATGTTTATCGTACCTGCAATGAATGAGCCATTACTATTTTGTTTAGCATTACTGATTGGAACTTGTGTCACAGCTGCAATGCTACTAATTTTAAAACGAGAACCAACCAAAGAAGAGGAGATAATTGCAGATCAAGGTTTAGAAGAGGAAGAAGAAGTCGATTTGTCTGGAATTAAAATTTCGTAGAGTTAGGAAGGAGATACAGACAGTGTATGTTTCAATGAAAGGAATGCTGCACCGTGCCAATCAAGGGAAGTATGCAGTCATGGCGATTAATTGTTTTAATTTAGAAACCGCAAAAGCAGTAATTGATGCAGCGCAAGAACTTAGAGCGCCAATTATTATTGATTTATTGCAAGAACATTTAGAAACACACTTGGGAAGTCGATTTTTAACAAAACCGATTATCAAAATGGCAGAAGAAGCAAGCGTTGAAGTAGCTATTAATTTAGATCATGGACAAGATGTAGCCATTGTAAAGCAGTGCTTAGCTGATGGGTTCTCTAGTGTGATGATGGATGCATCCAGTCATCCATATGAGGAAAATGTAGCGATTACAAAAGAAATGGTCCAATTTGCAGAAGTTTATAATGCAAGTGTAGAAGCAGAAGTTGGCAATATCGGAGCAGTGACAGGGGATAATTACACAAATCAAGCAATGTATACAGAACCGAAAATTGCTATTGATTTTGCAAAACGAACTGGCATTGATGCACTGGCGATCTCATATGGATCTTCTCATGGGGACTATCCAGCTGGCTTCACACCAGCCTTTCAATTCGATATTGTTCAAGAAATTAAAGCTGCTACGAAAATGCCACTAGTTCTACATGGTGGCTCTGGATGTGGCGCTGAAAACATTACCACTTCAATTCAGCTTGGAATTAATAAAATCAATGTAGGTTCTGACTTTATGAAAGCTCAAGCAACCAAAATCAAAGAATTACAACAAGAAACGCCAGGGGTTAGTTTTGTTGATTTAATTCATGAAACAATCCAAGCCGGCAAAGAAGCGGTTAAATATTATATTCTATTATCCGGATCTAACGGAAAATCACTTTAAAAGGAGAATGAAAAATGTTAGTTAATATGAAGCAATTATTAGAAGTAGCCAAGGAAAACAAGTTTGCGGTAGGGGCATTTAATGTCGCTGATAGTAATTTTTTACGTGTAGTAGTAGAAGAAGCAGAAAAGAACAATGCACCGGCAATTATTGCTGTCCATCCAACTGAGCTAGATTTCACAAAAGATGATTTTTTTGAATATGTACTTGCAAGAATTAAAAATAGCCCTGTACCATTTGTACTTCATTTAGATCATGGTGATAATATGGGCGATGTGATGCGAGCTGTCCGTTGCGGTTTTAGTTCAGTCATGATTGATGGATCCCTGTTACCATTTGAAGAAAATATTCGTGTGACAAAAGAAGTTGTTGATGTCTGCCATAAACTTGGCATATCTGTAGAAGGAGAACTTGGTACGATTGGGAAAACAGGAAACAGCATTGAGGGTGGTGTAAGCGAGATTATTTATACAAAACCTGAAGAAGCGGAGGAATATATTAGTCGAACTGGGGTGGATACTTTAGCAGTAGCTATTGGAACAGCACACGGTATTTATCCTAAAGACAAGGAGCCAAAACTACGCTTAGATATACTCCAAGAAATTAAAGACTTAGTAAACATTCCCTTAGTACTACACGGAGGTTCTGCTAATCCAGATACAGAAATTGAAGCAGCTGTTAAGATAGGAATTCAAAAGGTAAATATCTCTAGTGATTATAAATATGCTTTTTATAAGAAATGTCGAGAAATTTTGAGCACAACGGAACTTTGGGATGCTAACGCCATTTACCCAGAATGCATTGAAGCAGCAAAAGCAGTGGTGAAAAATAAAATGGAACTTTTTCATTCTGTAAATCAAGTTGAAAAGTATCAACAAAGTAATATACCAGTTTGGCGTAGCGATTTAATTTAATACTAAAAAACGAAGAGTGCTCCTTTTGCACTCTTCGTTTTTTATAAGTAAGCTTGTAAATTTTCAATATTAATAAGTTTTTTAATCCTTTGAACATCATTAATTCTCCAAGGCTTTTTTTGTGAGTCTAAAATGCCTTCCTCACGTAATTCCATAAGCACCTTAGAAGTATAGCTTTTAGATGTATTTGCATGGCTGGCAAGCTCTTGGTAAGTAAGAAATTCTGGTAACTCCATGACATTTGCAGAAATTTGTAACCCGAAATCCATCATCGTATTTAATGAAAAATAGATACTATCTCGTGCACTTAATTTTTCTTGAATAGCAATTATATATAACTTTCTACGTGTCTCTGCAAGTTGGTGAAGCATTAAATAATTTCTGGGATCCTCAAGCTCCATCATTTTTTTGAAAAACTGAAAATCAATCCGCCACCAAATAACATCAGTTAAAGCGACTAACTTTGTATGTTTTGGAATATCTTCAGAGTATACAGGAAGATGGGGAAAAGAGCCATGTTGCAAAATAAAAACGAAATTCTGTTTATCAATACCTTCAAAAATTAATTTCATAAAGCCATCTACTATTATGTAAATATATTTTCTTCGTTTATCTGAGGTTATAGTGGTACCTTCTTCCAAACGCTCTTGAATACAGTGTTTATTAAAACTAGGATCTTTTTTTAATAATTTAAGCATATTTGCTGGTGAAGCAAATTGATCTAATGTTTCTTTTAAATACATATAATCTCTCCCCTTCGTAGTTTTAATCTTCCCGAAACCACTGCAAATAAAACGTTTCTTTCTATTTTATTCTTCTAGATGAATGATTTTAAGTTAATTATAATCGGAAAAGAACACTTTTAAATTCCAACAAAATGTCACAAATAATTCATAATTCAGCTAAAGTGAGCAGGAATTTAAGTAAAACTAACATTTTAGCATAGAAATAAAATGAATTTTCCCTTCAAAAGACACTTTCAAAATATGGATAAAATATGAAGAACCGCACTCTGACCTATAATATAGATAGATTAAAAAAACAAACCAACCTTTAAAGGAACATTGGGAAAATAAATGTGACAAAAAAGTCAAAAAAACACCAATAAAGCGGGAAATTTAGCTTTTTTACTGGGTTCCTTTTAAAACTATTTGATAGTATCATCACTTGTAAGAACACTCATTACATCAATGACATATATTTTTAACAATCAAAAAGTAGAAATGAGATGGGGAATTATGCAATCAATGTTTGAAAATTTATATAGCAAAAAAGTCTTAGAAGAGGAATTTGGCTTTCAACGTTTTTTGCAAACTTTAATTGATAATAAAATTTCTTATAACAAAATAAAAATACCTAATAATAGCATTTTATTATCCGAAGATACAATTAATTCCAAGGTTTATTTTATTGAAAAAGGGATAGTATCATTGGAAAAAGAAGGCAATGTAGTTAGTTTTTTAGGAGCAAATCAAATTGCGGGTTTAAACGATTATTTTATGGCTGAAGCTAATCTATATACAACTAGAGTAATAGATACTGTCACTGCATACGAATTTAATAAGGAAGATATTATTTGTTCCATAATTGGGATGCAAGAAGGATGGCTTTATCTATACCTTAATAATCGAAATCATGAAAACGTGCTTATTGAAAAATGTAATCTCATGCGTGGAAATGGCGAAAGTAGATTAAAAGATTCCTTAGAACAATTAGGAGAGTTTTTTGGAAGTGAACAAGAAGGAATGATAATAATTCCAAAATGTTTCACTAGAAAAATAATCGCAAATTATTCTAATCTATCAGTGAGATCTGTTACTCACCTTTGCGGAAAGTTAATAGAGTCTGGATTTTTAGCAGAAGATTCCAAGTCTTTTATTTTATTGAAAAAATCCGACGATACTTGGAAGGAATTACAAGCCTAAAATAGCAGTTATTATATCAGAAAAGCGAGTTAGAAGTTAGTTAAAATAACTTCTAACTCTTTTTTTACATCAAAAAAAGCGAGAAAATTTTTTCTCGCTTTCATTAAGTATGAGCCGTGCTGGGTTCGAACCAGCGACCCTCTGATTAAAAGTCAGATGCTCTACCAACTGAGCTAACGGCTCTAAATATGACTGGGCTAGCTGGATTCGAACCAGCGCATGACGGAATCAAAATCCGTTGCCTTACCGCTTGGCTATAGCCCAATAATAAAATGGTGGAGGGGAGTGGATTCGAACCACCGAACCCGAAGGAGCGGATTTACAGTCCGCCGCGTTTAGCCACTTCGCTACCCCTCCGTTATAAAAGATGCCGACTGCAGGAATTGAACCCGCAACCTACTGATTACGATTCAGTTGCTCTACCAGATTGAGCTAAGTCGGCAAAGAATTGCTCTCACTGCTGGCAAATCGAAATCTAATTAATCCTTCAAAACAGATACTAATATATAATATAACATTTTTGTTATTTTTACCAGCTTTTTTTTCAAAAAAACAAAAATATTTTTTGCTGGTTAATTAAAAATAAAAAAGTGACCCGTACGGGAATCGAACCCGTGTTACCGCCGTGAAAGGGCGGTGTCTTAACCGCTTGACCAACGGGCCATCACATAAATGTTTTTTACCGCTAGAAACTATTATATAAAAAAAGGGTAGCATTTGTAAATACCTAAATTAATTTCTTTTTTTTCTGAAAATAATCACACGGAAAAAGAGTGAAATACAAACTTAATGGGTATGTGTATCTATAGAAGTTTCCAGATAAAAAATAAAATGAAAAACATAGCGTTAGTAACAGATTCAAACGGAATAGAAAGCTATATTAATAAAATAAAATAGATTAATGTTACAATCTAAAATTAGCTGTGCTATAATGTGTCTGGTTAATTGGAATTTAGGTTGAAAATCAAATAAAAAAGGTAGGGAATATAATGGCTTCACCGCTAAAAAGACTATTAATCGGCCGCCCTCTGAAAACTTCAGAAGCTGGAGACCAAAAATTAGGGAAATTAAAGGCTTTAGCTGTTCTATCATCCGATGCACTTTCTTCTATAGCATATGGGACAGAACAGATTTTACTGGTACTTGTAACTGTTAGTGCTGCGGCTATGTGGTATTCGTTACCTATAGCGCTTTGTGTTCTTGTTCTTCTGTTTGCGCTTAATTTATCGTATAAACAAATTATTTACTCGTATCCGCAAGGTGGAGGCGCCTATATTGTTTCTAGGGAGAATTTAGGGAATAATGCAGGTTTAATTGCCGGCGGATCATTGCTTGTCGATTATATGCTTACTGTAGCTGTAAGTGTTTCATCTGGAACGGATGCAATCATTTCAGCTGTGCCCTCCCTTTATCCATTTGCTGTACCAATTGCTGTAATATTAGTTGTTATAGTAACGATTATTAATTTGCGAGGCATTACAGAATCAGCTAGCTTGCTCGCAATTCCAGTATACTTATTTGTTTTCTCTATAATTGCACTTATCTTTACTGGTTTATTTAAAGTATTAACTGGAATGGATGCTAGTCATGAAACAGCTGCTGTAGGGACACATGTACAGGGCGTAACGATTTTCTTGCTACTAAGAGCATTTGCATCAGGGTCAGCATCTTTGACGGGGATAGAGGCTATTTCTAATGCAGTTCCATTGTTTAAAGAACCTCGACCAAAAAATGCAGCTAAAACGTTAACACTAATGGCTGGATTACTCGGTTTTTTCTTTGTCGGAATAACTGTTCTTGCTTTTGTATATGGGACTGTTCCAGAGTTAAAAGTAACCGTGTTATCACAAATTGCAGAAAATGTATTTGGTAGAAACTTTATGTTTTATTTTGTTCAAGCGACAACTGCACTTATTTTAGTTTTAGCGGCTAATACAGGTTTCTCAGCCTTCCCACTTCTAGCTTATAATTTAGCAAAAGATAAATTTATGCCAAGAATGTATTTAGCAAGAGGAGACAGATTAGGCTATTCAAATGGAATTATTACATTAGCGATTGGCTCGATATTACTTATTATATTATTTAAAGGAAAAACAGAGCTACTTATTCCACTATACTCAGTCGGTGTATTTATTCCATTTACGCTATCGCAAACAGGAATGATTGTAAAATGGTGGAAACAGCGTCCCAAAGGCTGGAAAAAGTCATTATCGGCAAACTTACTTGGTGCATCAATATCATTTACAGTATTAATTGTCTTATTCTTAACGCGTATAGAGTCTGTTTGGCCGGTATTTATTTTCATGCCAATTATGATTTATGTGTTCCACCGTACAAGGCATCACTATCGTAAAGTAGGACCACAACTGAGAATTGATGAAACAATGGACTTGCCTGATTTTAAAGGAAATGCCGTTATTATCTGTGTATCTGATACCACCAAAGTTGTAGAAGGGGCATTGCAATATGCTAAATCTATTGGTGATACAGTCATAGCTGTCCACATTTCTATTGATAAAAAACAGGAAAAGGAATTTGTTGAAAGATGGAATAGGGTACATCCTGAAGTACGAATTGCCAATCTGTTTTCACCGTATCGCTCTATTTCAGATCCATTAATGAAATTTATTGATACCGCGAAACAAAAAGCAGATCAAGACAATTACTCACTTACGGTATTAATACCGCAATTTATCCCTAGAAAAGGTTGGCAAAATCTTCTTCATAACCAAACAAGTCTATTGATTCGTACAAGACTTCTAATGAAAAGAGATGTCGTTGTTTCGACTTACCCTTATCATTTAAAAGAATAGCAAGAGAAAAACGGAAGAGCACTTCGGGGGAAGAGGGATGCTCTTCCGTTTTTTATAATGGAACAACGTAAGTGTAACTAGATTTAATTTATTTGTAAAAAGAGGAAAACGCCATTTTAAAAGCAAATATAGCTGGAAAATCTTATTTTTCTTAAAGCAAAATCGGAATATAAGGAAAAAATTTAAAAGAAAATCAATATTTCAATGAAAAATTATTTTTTTTAATAATTGGTTGATTTTTTTTACTTAGCAAAAAGAATAAAGACGAATTGTATACGATATTAGTAAAACAATCCTTTTCTTGTGTAAATAGAAAAGTTAATTTTAATACTTATATACTGAAATGAATAAATATTAGTTAGATACAAATTAGGGAAAAGGACTTAATTAATATTACAAAGTGGTAACAAATTTTTCTTTTTGATGAATTCAAAATGAGTGTATTTGGAATATAAAAACAAATGGCTTTATATAGCCATTTGTGCAATTTAGTAGTTAATTTAAAAATCCTCTGAAGCCTTGAAAAAAGCCAGTTTTCGCGTTATAATTTCAATAGTTGATGGAGTAATTATGTTAGTAAAGGAGCGCTTTGTATGCAAGAACAAGATATTAGGTATTATGTACTACCTACTATAATCGTTTTTATATTGGGAATTGCTGCAATGAATGCAACTAGTTTTCCGTTTGTTAGTTTTCTGACAACTACGCTCGTCGCTACGGTGATTGGAACTATCATTGGTGGGGCGCATCAATTACTTAGAATGCTTATTAAAGCTTATCAACATTCAAAAGCGAGAAGAGTTTCACAAAAAAAGTGGCAAACACTATAAAGTGAACTATTACATAATAAAATTTAACCAAGCATTTTCGCATTTTTTGTGAGAATGCTTTTTTGTTGGTTAATAGATATTTTTTTTTATGGAAAAGATGGTACAATAAGGAAGATTATGAATGGAGGAGGTTGGAGATGGCAACTTTAGCAGATGTTGCAAAACGGGCGAATGTCTCCAAAATGACAGTTTCACGGGTTATTAATCATCCAGACCAAGTTTCAGATGAACTGAAAATGCTTGTTTATAGTGCAATGGAAGCGTTAGAGTATGTACCGAATTATGCGGCTCGAGCGCTTGTTCAAAATAGGACACAAGTAATTAAATTTTTAATTTTAGAAGAAATTGATACGGTAGAACCATATTATATGAATTTATTAACTGGGATTAGTAGAGAGCTTGATAAATATTATTATTCGCTGCAACTTGTTACACAACGATCTAGAAATATTGGCGCTTACGATGGTTTAATCGTTACTGGGATACGTGATAAAGATTATGAGATGGGTATTTTAGATATTGATAAACCAGTTATTTTCTATGGTGAAAATAAACGTGGCTATGATTCGATTGATGTGGACAATAAGAAAGGAACAGCGCTTGCCACAGAACATATGGTTGAAATCGGCTTTACACGAATTGTATTTTTAGGAATTGACTTATTGGATGAGCAATTTATGAAATCACGTTTAGAAGGTTATGAAGAAGTAATGAAAAAACACCATTTGCAACCAGAAAGCTATTTTATTGCTAATAGTTCAAGTGTTTCAGAAGAGAAAGCATTTGAATTATTACGTTATAATTCAGAAAAAATTGCCATTGTCTGTGCATCAGATCGAATTGCGATTGGCGTCGTTCGTGCAGCAGCAGCTTTTGGACGTCGTTTTGGTGAAAATGTTGCTGTAACGGGATTTGATGGGGTATTTTTAGATAGAATTTCATCTCCCAAGATTACGACTGTTCGTTCTCCTGTTGTAGAAATGGGGGAGGAACTTGCAAAGATGTTACTTGCTAAAATTAATGATCATGGAAAGCCTCAAGGAAACCTATTATTTACTCCCGAATTACTGATACGAGCCTCTACAACTGGAAAAGAAGAGTGATAAAAACGCTAGGAATCTTTATTCCTAGCGTCTTTTTTATTGGATTAAAATTGGTAAAAATGCTAATAAATCAAAAATAAAGTGAACAATAAATGTAACCCAAATGGAGTTCGTTTTCTTAAATAAGTAATTTAAAATAAGTCTGGCTGGTACTAATGTAATGATACATTGCAGAAAATTAAAATCATAGGAAGTTAAGTGCCAGGTTGCAAAAAGGAAGGAAGTGAGCAAGGAAGCTTGCCAAAATTTCCAGTTCCATTTTTTCCAAGCAGCGAACAGCAAGCTGATAGAGATCAATTCTTCGCCAAGTATCATAAATGGAATAGTGGTGAAGACATAAGACCATGTAAGAACGCTGTTGATGCTATTTTCAATAGTAGCACCTGCAAAATAAGCCCAAAGATAATTAAATATGGAACTGATAATAAATATTGCAGGAGCACCAATAAGTATCCATTTGAAACTAAAATGTTTAAACCAATCTAAAAATGTTGCTTTCAATATGATAAAAGCAACAATTCCCATACATAAAGCATTAAAAATAGCACCTATGAATGTTAACATTTCAATATTGGAAATGATGTGTGGCAAAAGAAGAAAAAGAATACCAATAATGATTGCGCTGAAAAATAACCAATAACCTTGTTTTTTATCGCTTAAAGTATTTTCCATTGTATCCTCCTTTTAGACCATGTTAAAGAGCTTTGATTAGTCCATGAGTTATTATAGCTCTTTACTTTAAATCAGTAAAGTTACTAACTTGTCACTTAGCACACGGAGAGAAATGCTGACTTTCTTCTATACTAAAATGTAATGTCTAAAATCTTGTTACCGTTAACGAGCAGGAAAAGGTTGCAAACGCTTTAATGGAAATGCTAATTTGAAATAGAACGATAGGTGATATAGGAGGAGAAAAAATGGAAAAAGCAGGGATTTATCATCAACCAGCGAGTAGCTATGCTTATAGTTATGACGCTAAAACACTACATATTCGGATTAGAACGAAACGCATGGATATTAGCGAGGTTACTTTAATTGCTGCCGACCCTTACTTATGGAAAGATGAAAAATGGCAAAGTGAATCGTTTTTAATGCGTAAAATTGCAGAAACCGAAGAACATGATTATTGGTTTATTGCAATAACACCCGAACATCGACGTCTTCAATATGGCTTTTTATTAAAAGATACAGAAGGAATGACAACATTTTATGGCGGACGCGGCTTTTTTGAACCAACAGAAGCGAATTTAGCGACGATGGATTATTATTTTAAATTTCCATTTATCCATGCAGCAGATACATTTAAAGCTCCTGAATGGGTTGGAAATACGATTTGGTATCAAATTTTTCCAGAGCGTTTTGCAAATGGAAATCCGGCTATTTCACCAGAAAATGTATTACCTTGGGGAAGTAAGGATCCAAGTACAACAGATTTTTTTGGTGGAGACTTGGAAGGAATTATCCAACATTTAGATTATTTAGTGGAACTTGGTATTAATGGCGTGTATTTAACTCCTGTGTTTGAGGCGCCAACAAACCATAAGTATGACACCATTGATTATAAAAAAATTGACCCGCATTTCGGCGATAAAGAAACCTTTAGAAAACTCGTTCAAGAAGCACATAAGCGGGGCATTCGAATAATGTTAGACGCGGTATTTAATCACATTGGTGACACTTCAGCTGCATGGCAAGATGTTATGGAAAAAGAAGAAAAATCGGCGTATCGTGATTGGTTCCATATTCATAGCTTCCCCGTTCGACAAAATGAAAATGGGAATATTGAAGGAGAACCAACGCTTTCTTATGATACCTTTGCTTTTACAACACATATGCCGAAATTAAATACAGCCAACCCAGAAGTTCAAAAGTACCTGTTAGATATTGCAACATACTGGATTCGCGAATTTGATATTGATGGTTGGCGTTTAGATGTTGCTAATGAGGTGGATCATGCTTTTTGGAAAGAATTTAAAAAAGCAGTCCAAGCTGAGAAAGAAGATATTTATATTTTGGGAGAAATTTGGCATGACTCATGGATTTGGTTACTCGGAGATGAATTCCATGCGGTAATGAACTATCCATTTACGCAAACGATTATTGAAAACTTTATTGAAGAGAAAATCACACCTGAGCAAATGGTTTCTGGTATTAATGAACAATATATGCGCTATCCGAATCAAGTTAATGAAGTCATGTTTAATATGCTCGATAGCCATGATACAGCACGCATTTTAACACGTGCTAATAATGACGAAGATAAAGTAAAACAAGCACTTGCTTTTATGTTCGCACACACTGGTTCTCCGTGTATTTATTATGGAACTGAGATAGGGATGGACGGTGGAAATGATCCGGGTTGCCGTAAATGTATGGAATGGGATGAAGCAAAACAAAATCAATCTATGTTAGCATTTACGAAAAAATTGATTGCGCTTAGAAAAGAAAACCAAGCGATTATCACATCTGGCGAGTTAACATGGTTGGATGCAAGCAGCAAAACGGGTATTACCGCATTTACGAAAGGATTAAATAGAGAAAAACTGCATTTTCTTTTCAATCAAGCAACAGAAGCAAAAGATTTCACAATTTCATTTGGAAATAGTGCGATTGATATTTGGAACAATCAAATAGTATCGGAAAATCTTACTATCCCTGCAAAAGGATTTCTTGTTATCAAAGAAAACAGTTAAAGCATACGCGTAAAGGAATTTTTCACATGTTTACCAGAAAAATGTTGTTATCGGTAACATGTGAAATCTTCTTGTAAACGCTTTCGATGTCAGCATATAATAAAAGCATAGGTTAACCTAATTCACAAACTTTAAAAAGATTTGAAAAAAGATGGGGACTTAATGAGCAGACAAAAAAGAGCGGCTTTTTTCATAAAGAGGAGGAAAAGTAGATGAAGCGTTTTAAAAAAGTGGGGATTGTTTCAGCGGTTTTAGTAATGGCTTTAAGCTTGGCAGCATGTGGTGGCGGAAAAGATTCTAGTAAAGCGGGCGCATCTGATGGGGAGAAAACACTTACAGTTTCTGTTGATGCAGGATACAAAGACTATATTAATAAAATCAAAGGTGATTTCGAAAGTGATAATAACGTAAAAGTTAAAGTAGTTGAAAAAGACATGTTTGAAACACTTGAAGCCCTGCCACTTGATGGACCAGCTGGTACTGCACCAGACGTAATGATGTCAGCTTTTGATAGAATTGGTAGCCTCGGACAACAAGGCCACTTGGCAGAAGTAAAACTAGAGAATAAAGCTGATTATGATGAAAAAGATCAAAAACAGGTGACTATTGACGATAAAATTTATGGCGCTCCAGCAATTATTGAAACATTAGTTCTTTACTATAATAAAGATTTACTTGATAAAGCACCGGAAACATTTAAAGATTTAGAAACAATCGCGAAAGATCCACGTTTTGCCTTCACTTCTGAAAAAGGAAAAAATACTGGTTTCTTAGCAAAATGGACTGACTTTTACTTCTCTTATGGACTTCTTGCAGGATATGGCGGTTACGTTTTTGGTGATGAAGGTACAAATCCAAAAGATATTGGTCTAAATAATAAAGGGGCTGTTGAAGGAATTACCTATGCAACAAGTTGGTTCCAAGATGTATGGCCAAAAGGAATGCAAGATAATAAAAGTGCAGATGACTTCATTCAAGACCAATTTGTTAAAGGGAAAACAGCCGCAATTTTAGGTGGACCATGGTCGGCAGCTAACTATAAAGAAGCGAAAATTAATTATGGTGTAGCAAAAATCCCAACACTAAACAATGGTAAAGAATATGCGCCATTTGCTGGTGGTAAAGGTTGGGTAGTAAGCAATTATTCTAAAAACAAAGATGTAGCACAAAAATGGTTAGACTATGTAACAAACCAACAAAGTCAAGAAACTTTATATGATATGACAAATGAAGTACCTGCTAATTTAAAAGCACGTGATACAGCGAAATCTAAAAATGATGAATTAACTAATGCAGTTATCGAACAATATAAAAATGCACAACCAATGCCAAATATTCCTGAAATGTCGGAAGTTTGGACTGGGGCTGAAAATCTAATGTTTGATGCAGCATCAGGTTCAAAAACTCCACAAGAATCAGCGGATGATGCGGTGAAAGTAATAGAAGATAATGTAACACAAAAATATACGAAATAATACCGAATCGGCGGGGCATGGATGAGCGCGCCCGCCGATTTTAACATTTAGTCAGTGAATCTATATCTAGAATTGAGGGTAACAAAATGAAACTAGAACAAAAACAAATTAAAAATGTTCGCAGGGCGACTTTGTTATCAATCATTCCTGGGCTTGGTCAATTTTATAATAAACAAAATTTTAAAGGGATTGTTTTCTTTGCACTATTTGCTTTGTTTATCATAGAATTCTTTACAATTGGCTTAAATGCACTTATTGGCCTGATCACACTTGGATCTGTTCCTGGTGTTGACCACTCCTTGTTTTTAATGATTGAAGGTACTTTGCAATTAATTGTGACATTACTATTTATAGGCTTTTGGTTTATAAATATTTTTGATGCAAGACGTGTGGCTATGCAGTGGAACCTGGGCGAAACTGTTAACCAATCAGCACTTGCGATTATAAAAAATATGCTTGATAAAGGTTTTCCTTATTTACTTACATTACCCGCATACCTTGTTATGACGTTTGTTATTATTTTCCCAGTACTCGTAACACTTTTTATGGCGTTTACCAACTATGACTTTTATCATATTCCACCAGCTAATTTAATTGACTGGGTTGGTTTTAAGAACTTTTTTAATATCTTTTTCCTAAGTTCGTATCGTGACACATTCCTAAGTGTTTTCTCATGGACACTCGTTTGGACTATTTGTGCCACTTCTCTCCAAATTGTGGTTGGGGTATTTACAGCCATTATGGCGAACCAAAGCTTTATTAAAGGGAAGCGATTATTCGGAGTTATTTTCTTGCTTCCATGGGCGGTACCAGCATTTATCACTATTATGAGTTTCTCTAATATGTTTAATGACAGTATTGGCGCGATTAATACACAAGTAATTCCACTACTTAATCATTTACCGTTTGTTGATATGAACGCAATAGCTTGGAAAACGGATCCATTTTGGACGAAAGTAGCGCTGATTAGCATTCAAGGCTGGCTTGGTTTCCCGTATATTTATGTTATGGTAACGGGAGTTTTACAAGCCATTCCAGGTGAACTTTATGAAGCAGCGAGAATTGACGGGGCGAGCGCAATTCAGCGTTTCCGTAAAATTACCTTGCCGATGATTTTATTTGTAACGGCACCAGTATTTATTACACAATATACATTTAATTTTAATAATTTTTCGATTATATACTTATTTAATGAAGGTGGTCCCGGAAGTGTCGGAGCAGGCGCTGGATCAACGGATATCTTGATTTCATGGATTTATAAATTAACAACAGGTACTTCGCCACAATATGCTGTAGCAGCTGCTGTAACGCTACTTATTTCAATTATCGTTATTACTGTTTCGATGATTGCCTTTAAGAAAACGAATGCCTTTGGGAACGAGGAGATGATGTAAATGAGAGATTTTATGAAAGATCAACGGACGACGAAGTTTTTAACACAGTTTTTTACGTATTTATTTTTGACCGTGTTAACGATTATTATTTTGTATCCGATTCTAATTACAGCATCGTCTGCCTTTAAACCAGGTAATATCGCAGCATTTACATTAGAGTGGTCGGATAGTTGGACACTAAATAATTTTACTCGGTTATTTAATGAAACATTATATTTGGATTGGTACAAAAATACACTTATTATCGCTGTCGTAACAATGATTATGCAAGTAACGATTGTGACGCTTGCCGGTTATACATATAGCCGATACCGTTTTAAAGGACGTAAAAACAGCTTGATTTTCTTCCTGATTATTCAAATGGTACCTACAATGGCGGCACTTACAGCTTTCTATGTTTTGGCAATGCTTTTAGGCGCGCTTGACCAGTATTGGTTCCTGACATTGATTTATATTGGTGGCGGAATCCCAATGAATACTTGGCTGATGAAAGGTTATTTTGATACTGTACCTCGTGATTTAGATGAATCGGCAAAACTTGACGGAGCAGGACATTTCCGGATTTTTGCTCAGATTATTTTACCACTTGTTAGGCCGATGATTGCCGTGCAAGCATTATGGGCGTTTATGGGACCATTTGGCGATTTCTTACTTGCTAAATTCTTACTCAGAACACCAGAAAACTTAACTATTGCGGTTGGACTTCAAACATTTATTGCCAATCCACAACAACAAAAAGTCGCGTTATTCGCAGCAGGAGCCATTCTTGCCGCTTTACCGATTTGTTTACTGTTCTTCTTCTTGCAAAAGAATTTTGTTTCTGGCCTAACTGCTGGTGGAACAAAAGGATAATCGATTTTTAAAAAGGCTGTGATATCAATGAAAAAAGTTCCATTTATCATTCACTATGTAAAAAGCACATTAGGTCCAAGCGCCATTTTTGACGGACGAAAAGCACTTAAATTTTGGCAAATGGTGATTGTATTTATTTTCTTAAATGCATTACTGTTACTACCAGTTTCGGCTCATTTTGCTAATCAAACAAGTTTTGACTTACCAGAAATAATGCCGGGAATGGCTGCGCTTGGAACAGATCAGTTGGCAAATGATATACAAGGCTTATCGCTTGAAAATGGCGAATTAACGGATAAAAATGCTCATCTAGTAGAGAAATCGGCTAATGGCGTTTCTGGGGTTAATTTAACTGATGCAGAACTTGGCAATGCTAAAAATGTGATTAATTTCAAAAATAATGAAATGGTGTTAAAAGATGCAAGTGGCTATACATTCCAAGTAAGCCACCCAAAAGATGCCACATTAGCGGAAATTACTTCTGGTGAATCATTAGTAAATTGGATTTCAGCTCAATGGTATTTAGAAAACCAAGCATTTGTCTTTCTTTCGATGGTTATGATGATTGGTTCGATAATCTTTGTGAGTTCGCTTATGCTAGCTATATTCACGTCGCTTTTCATTTGGATGACAAAACGGAGCAGCTTTTCAAAGATTGGCTCTTTTAAAGAATCTTTTAATTTAACGCTGAATGCACTGGGAATTCCAGTGATTGCAGCATGCGCTATCGGCTTTATCTATTTTGATATAACCATCATTATGGCTGTCCAATCACTTGGAATGGTATTAATGATAGCTTGGACATTTTTAAAGACAAGATTTTATAAGACTAGTGAGAAAAATATGGCTGCTAGTCGCTAATTAGGAGGATTTAGTATGGCACAGAAACAATTATTTGAGATTAGTCCATGGACATTACGAACAACCAAACTAGATAAAGAAAATAGACGGTTGCAAGAGAGTTTAACTTCCCTTGGTAATGGTTACATGGGAATGCGCGGGAATTTTGAAGAAGGATACTCCGGCGATGGCCATATTGGAACATATTATGCAGGTGTTTGGTTTCCTGATAAAACGCGTGTTGGTTGGTGGAAAAATGGCTATCCGGATTATTTTGGTAAAGTCATTAATGGATTAAATTTTATTGGGATTGACGTACGACTGGACGGTGAAAAACTAGATTTATTTACAGATGAAGTAAGTGATTTTGAACTTACCTTAGATATGGAAAAAGGAACGCTGAGTCGTCATTTTACAGTAGTTAAAAATAACAAGTCTTTCCGGATTTCAGCAGAACGTTTCTTAAGTGTAGCCACAAAGGAACTCGCAGTTATTCATTATCAAGTGGAAGCGTTAAGTGATGCTACAGTCGAATTATCTTCTTATTTGGATGGCAATGTGCAAAATGAAGATGCTAATTATGAAGAAATGTTTTGGCAAGAAGTAGAACAAAGCGCTAGTGAACATCAGGGAGCGCTAGTTACAAAAACAATTCCAAATAACTTTGGGACACCGCGCTTCACTGTTTCAGCCGTGATGGAGAACCGCAGCAATGCGAAAAAAGAAACAAACCAAACGAAATCACTTTATGCAGAAAATAGCTATTATTTTGAATTAAAGGCGAAGGAAGTGGCACGAATCGAAAAACGAGTTGTGATTACAACTTCTCGTGATTATGAAGATGCAGCGCTTTTAAATGCTGGTAAAAACATTTTACAAAACCTTCAAGCTAGTTCCTATGACGAGTTGCTCGCAGCACATATTGCTGGATGGCGCGAACGATGGGACAAAGCAGATGTTGAAATTGCTGGGGATGATTCAGCGCAACAAGGAATCCGTTTTAATATATTTCAATTATTTGCTACTTATTATGGAGAAGATGCCCGTCTTAATATTGGCCCTAAAGGATTTACTGGAGAAAAATATGGTGGGGCAACCTATTGGGATACAGAAGCATTTGCGCTACCGATGTATTTATCACTAACAGATAAGTCTGTTAGCCATAATTTGTTGAAGTATCGTCATGAGCAACTGGACGGTGCAAAAATCAATGCGCAGAAAATCGGCTTAGGTGGAGCACTTTACCCAATGGTTACTTTCACGGGGATTGAATGTCATAATGAATGGGAAATCACTTTTGAAGAAATTCATCGAAATGGCGCAATTGCTTATGCGATTTATAATTACACAAATTATACGGGTGATGAGACTTATTTAAAAACGGATGGTATCGAAGTTTTAACAGAAATTACTCGTTTTTGGGCAGACCGCGTGCATCTTTCTGATCGTTTAGACAAATATATGATTCATGGAGTAACTGGGCCAAATGAATACGATAATAATGTTAGTAATAACTGGTACACCAACTATATTGCTGCTTGGACGATTCGCTATACTCTTCAAAATTTAAATGATGAATCGAAAAGGCGTTTTGGTATTACAGAATTCGAACTAGCTAAATGGGAAGATATTGTGTATAGAATGTATTATCCGTTTGATGAAAAATGGCAAATATTTGTTCAGCATGATACATTTCTGGATAAAGAATTACGTTCAACAGATACACTTAAACCGGAAGATAGACCTATCAATCAAAACTGGTCTTGGGATAAAATTTTACGTTCTTGCTTCATTAAACAAGCGGATGTGCTACAAGGATTATATCTATTTCATGATGATTTCGATTTTGATACAAAACAGCGTAACTTTGAATTTTATGAGCCATTAACTGTTCATGAATCAAGTCTATCACCAGCTGTTCATTCTGTTTTAGCTGCGGAAATTGGCAAATATGATAAGGCGGTAGAACTTTATAAACGGACCGCACGTCTGGATTTAGATAATATTAATAATGATACAGAAGATGGATTGCATATTACATCCATGGCAGGAAGCTGGCTTTCCATTGTTCAAGGCTTTGCAGGCATGCGAATTTCAAATGGAAAACTTCAATTTGCGCCATTTTTACCAAATGGGTGGAGCAATTACCGTTTTAAGATCAACTTCCGCGATCGTTTGCTAGAAGTGAATGTTGCTAAAGGAGACGTGACAATTAAACTTTGTCACGGAGAACCAATAGATTTAGAAATGTATAAGGAAAACTATTCACTTGAAACATCAATAACTATACCAATAAATTAATAAAAAACTTGTTGAAAACTTTGTAAAATGTTTTCAGCAAGTTTTTTTCTTTAACAAATCTTTCCAATTTTTGGCAGGATGATTCCTTTTTCCACCCGGTCTCTTATGCTATAATAAAGAAAGTGAACAATTAAATGACTACTAAAATAGCATAAAAGGTTTACAAAAGGCGCGGAGGTGAAGTGATGGATTTTTCCAATATGTCGATATTGCACTATCTAGCAAACATTGTAGATATTCTTGTCGTATGGTTTGTAATTTATAAAGTGATCATGCTAATCCGAGGGACAAAAGCAGTTCAATTATTAAAAGGTATTTTTATCATCATTGCAGTAAAACTATTAAGCGGATTTTTTGGTCTCCAAACAGTAGAATGGATTACGGATCAGATGCTTACTTGGGGATTTCTTGCAATCATAATTATCTTCCAACCAGAATTGCGCCGTGCTCTAGAGACGCTTGGTCGAGGGAATATTTTTACTCGTTATGGTTCAAGAATTGAGCGTGAACAACACCATCTAATCGAATCTATCGAAAAATCTACCCAATATATGGCGAAACGTCGTATCGGAGCATTAATCTCTGTTGCACGAGATACGGGGATGGATGATTATATCGAAACAGGCATTCCATTAAACGCAAAAATTTCTTCTCAGTTATTAATTAATATTTTTATTCCCAATACGCCGCTTCATGATGGCGCCGTTATAATTAAAGGAAATGAAATTGCATCGGCTGCGAGTTATCTGCCGCTTTCTGATAGTCCGTTTTTGTCCAAAGAACTTGGAACACGACACAGAGCAGCACTTGGAATTAGTGAAGTAACAGATAGTATCACAATAGTTGTATCCGAAGAAACAGGCGGAATTTCATTAACAAAAGGCGGAGAACTTTTCCGTGATGTTTCAGAAGAAGAGTTACATAAAATTCTTCTAAAAGAACTAGTGACAGTTACAGCTAAAAAACCTTCTATCTTTTCTAAATGGAAAGGAGGGCAAAGCGAATGATGGATCGAATTTTAAATAATAAATGGTCGATTCGGATTATAGCTTTATTACTTGCTGCTATCCTATTTACATCGGTTAATGCGAGTAATAATAGTGCAACAAGCCTCTCCACCACTGCTTCAAGCGACACAGAAGTAATCGAGAATGTACCAGTAAAAGTGTATTATGATAAAACTAATTTATATATTTCAGGGGTTCCTGAAACCGTTACTGTAACAATTTCTGGACCAAGAAGCATTGTCCAATCTGCTAAAGCACAACAAGATTTTACTGTTTATGCTGATTTAAGAAATGCCTCCATTGGTACCCAAGAAGTTAAACTACAAGTGAAAGACATTTCTGATCGTCTTAAAGTAAAAGTAGACCCTGTATCCGTTAATGTTAATGTTCAAGAAAAAGTAACAAAGAAATTCTCTGTAGATGTAGAGTTAAGTAAATCAGTCATTGCGGATGGATACCAAGCTGGTACACCCGTTGTTGATCCTAAAAAAGTATCAATTACTGGGGCAAAAGACACGATTGAACAAATCGCTTATGTCAAGGCAACCTTAGAAAGTGATGGGAAGCATAAATCAGAATTCACCGATAAAGCTACCGTTTCCGTTTTTGATAGTAACTTAAATAAACTCGATGTGGAAGTAAGTCCGCAAGAAGTAGAAGTTACCGTCCCTGTTGAGAAAGTTGGGAAATCTGTTCCAATTAAAATCAATCAAGAAGGAACACCAGAGAGTGATATTGAAATCTCCAGCATAACTCCTGATAAGTCAGAAGTGGTTGTGGTGGGGGATGATACGGTCCTTGATAAAATAAAAGAAATTGAAATCCCAATTGATGTAACAAAAATAAAAGCCGATACTGTAAAAGAAGTGACGGTCCCAGTTCCAACTGGAGCAAAATCCGTCCAACCAACGACAATAGAGGTTAAAATAAAAACTATAAAAAAGTCTGAAGCAAGTGGCGATACAAACAGCACAGAAAACAAAAAAGAACCTGAATCAAATGATACAACTACCAATGACTCAGAAGATACAGACACAAAAGAATCTAAAGTATCTAAATCATTCTCAGATATGCAAGTGTATATGAGCGGACTAAAAAATACATTGGACGCACAAATGGTTACACCTGCAAATGGTAAAGTTACTGTAACTATTACTGGTGAGAAAAAAACGGTAGATAGCATCGTAGCAAAAGATTTAAGTGTTATCGCTAACTTAAGTAAAGGAAATGCTGGGGACTTCTCGACTCCGCTGGAAGTGAACGGTTTACCAGATAATGTTGCTTATGAAGTTAATCCAGTATCAGCAGATTTTATTATTAAGGAAAAAGAAGCACAGAATACCGTTCCATCCAAGAACACATAAAAATAAGGAGTATGGGATTTAGAGTCTCGTACTCCTTATTTTATATTTTTACATAGAAAAGAATGAGAATTAACAACACTTTATTGCAGAAGGATGAAATTTTTTCTTAAAAAAGGTATAATAACAGGTATATGGTTGAAAGAAAGTAGATAAAACCAGAATTAGGAAAAAATAAAACTAAAACAACAAACAAAAATCATTTAGATAATGAATGACTTAGAAGGAGAGTAATAAAATGGGTAAATATTTTGGTACGGATGGAGTTAGAGGGGTAGCAAACTCAGAATTAACACCAGAACTAGCTTTTCGATTAGGACGAATGGGCGGTTATGTTTTAACTCGTCATGTAGGGGAACATCCACGTGTGCTTGTTGCGCGTGACACAAGAATCTCAGGAGAAATGCTTGAATCTGCTTTAATCGCTGGACTTGTTTCAGTTGGTATAGAAGTAATGCGTTTAGGAGTAATCTCAACTCCAGGAGTAGCGTATCTAACAAAAGCACAAGGAGCATCCGCTAGTGTAATGATTTCAGCTAGTCATAATCCAGTAGACGATAATGGAATTAAATTTTTCGGTTCAGATGGTTTTAAACTTTCTGATGACCAAGAAGAAGAGATTGAACAGCTTCTTGATACGGCAGAAGATACACTACCTCGCCCAAGTGGAGAAGGTTTAGGAACGGTTAGCGATTACTTTGAAGGAAAGCAAAAATATATTCAATACTTAAAACAAACAATTGAAAATGATTTTAATGGCTATCATATCGCTTTAGATTGCGCTAATGGAGCAACTTCTGGACTTGCAACACATTTATTTGCAGACTTAGATGCTGATATTAGTTCTATGGGAGCTTCTCCAAATGGGCTTAATATCAATGATGGCGTTGGTTCTACACATCCAGAAGCCTTAGCTGCCTTTGTTTTAGATAAGAAAGCAGATGTTGGTTTAGCATTTGATGGAGACGGAGACCGAGTAATTGCTATTGATGAAATCGGCCAAATTGTTGATGGTGACAAAATAATGTTTATCTGTGCGAAGTATTTACGCGAACAAGGTCTATTAAATAGTAATACAATTGTTTCTACTGTAATGAGTAATCTAGGTTTTTATAAGGGGTTAAAAGAGCTTAACATTGAAGATGTACAAACAGCTGTTGGGGATCGTTACGTAGTTGAGGCGATGCGTGAAGGTAATTATAATCTTGGTGGAGAACAATCAGGTCACATTATTTTCCTAGATCATAATACAACAGGGGATGGACTTCTTTCCGGAATTCAATTAATAAATGTAATGAAAGCAACTGGGAAAAAATTATCAGAACTTGCTTCTGAAATGAAAACATTCCCGCAAAAATTAGAAAACATCCGGGTTAGTGATAAAAATCATGTAACAGACAACCCGCAAGTTAGTAAAGTAATTAGTGAAGTAGAAGCTGAAATGGCAGGTAACGGCCGTGTTCTAGTTCGTCCATCTGGAACAGAACCACTTGTAAGAGTCATGGTAGAAGCTGCTTCAAAAGATGAAACAGATGAATACTGCGAACGTATTTCAGCTGTTGTCCGCGCGGAAATGGCACTTAACGACTAAACGAGAAAACAAAAATCCTGATGATATTTGTCATCAGGATTTTACTAGTTTTAGTAAAATGATTTGATCTAAACAAGGAATATCATTTTCGATAATAACTTGTTCAGGGTAGTGGTCGGAAAAATAATCTGGTATAATTTGTTGCATTCGAAAACCATTTTTTTGATAGAATGCTAGCTGATTAATACTCGAATTTCCAGTTTTGACGATAATTTCAGAAAAATGATGACTTTTTGCAAAATCGAAAGCTTTTTCTAATAGCTTTTTTCCAATCCCTTTATTTTGAAAAGGTTGAAGAACTGCTATATTCATGATTTCTAGTTGATGCTTGTTTAATGGTAAAAGACAGATTACCCCAATAGTTTTTTCGGAATTTTGCCATTCAAAGACAATAGATTTTTCCAGATATTTCTTGATTTGGATTTCGCTAGGATCAGCTTCAAGAAGGAGTTCAAGTGGTACTGGCTGGCTTTTGTCCCAGATTTTCCAGTTCATTTTTATCACCTCGATTTTAGGTTAACATGGTAAATGAAAAATAGGAAGGGAAGTGGGCAAATTGCCTGATAAATTAAGAGGCGTATGTGGTAGTTTGCTAGTTGCACTTGGTGTGACACAGTTATATAGTTTTGTCAGTGCTATAGTAGGTTATTTTAGTGTGGAAGAAAATAATTTTATTATTGTTTGGAATTATTGGGTAATATTAATATTTGGTTTAGGTTTTTTTATTTTAGGATTTTGTTTAATTAGGAATGAAAAATTTTGGCTGGGTAGTGTTATTTTGACCGTTTGTTTTATTCTGTTTCAAGGTTTTTCGGTATATTACTATCAAATTAGAATCTTAGCTGAAATTAAAAAGAATGCTCCCTTTGAATGGTCAGGAACCATCCTATTTATTGCGGGGATTTTAGTTTTAATCTTGTTAGTTATGTCATCTAAAATGCCTAAACGAGAAGGGCTAACGGATCAGAGTTGGAAAACAAAATGGCGATATGCAGCTGGCTTTTTTTCGCTTATCGGGGCAGTAACCGCCGTATTTGCAGCGGTGACTATTTTTAAACAACTTCATTCCGATAGTATAAAAGAAGGCTATTTATTTACAATGCCGTTAGATGCGTATTTTGCTTGTTTTATGGCTATCATATTTATCATGGTAACTATTCTTTCATGGCGAAAAGTTTCTTATTTGTTGATTGGGATATTGCTAGGAGCCTCATTTATTTTATTTACGAATTACTTATCTGTGAATAATTGGATTGATTTTGCAAAAGATAATCTAGCTATTACATTTGGAAACAATGAACGCCAAGTATTTGGTATGCAATTTCTGATGGGGGCTTCGGCGCTTATTTCTAGCATATTTGCTTATATTGCTAAAAAATAATACGATTAAATCTAGTATTAAAATAACAAGCAGAAACCTTATATAAAACCATTTTTATGGAATATATAAGATTTCTGCTTGTTTTTCTTTTAAAATTAATTTGGGTTTATTGTTTTTTCCCTACAACGATATTGGTATAACTATTTAGCGTAAGGAAGTAATAGACAATATACATTAACGTGTAGATTCCTGTGGAAATAATTACGGGCATTGTTAAATCTAAAAGCAACATATGCGAAAGTCCAACTAGCGCAAAGCTACTATGCAAAATGCCGATTACTAGTGGAATTAAGAATACAACTAGTAACTGTTTAGCAAGTGTTTTCCGAATGTCTTTACGATTAAGTCCGATTTTTTGCAGAATATCAAAAGTACCAATATCATTATAAGCTTCTGTTAATTGTTTAAAGTAAATGATGCTTCCTGTCGCTGCTAGGAAGACGAAGCCAATGAACATTCCTATGAAAAGAAGTACGCCTGTAACAGTAATGATTTCTTGATAAGTAGCGTTATATGAAAGTAACATACTATCTTTTGGTGTGACTGCTTGCATTTTTTCATTTAATTCTTTGGCGTTTTTGGCATTTTTAATGGAAATGGATTCAAGATTAACAGGTTGAATATTTTTGTCTGCGGCGATTTTCTTTACTTGACTATCGGCTAAAACAAGTAGCCCAGGAACCGTTCCAAGTGGTGAGTCTTGCACGACAGATTTAATTTGAACTGTTGGGCTTCCTGGTGCGATTAAATGATATTTTTCTCCAATCATTTCTTCTTTGGAGCGATCATCATACATAAATGAAAGAACCATTTGAGCTTGGTTTTCTTTTAACTGTACAGCATTTTCGTTATTTCCTTGATTTTTAACAAGTGCATTATAATCAGATTCTGAAATAACAGGGAAACCTTCATTTACACTATATTCAATAAAATCGGGGTTTGTTTCTTTTGCTGGAACAATGTAGTACGTACTTTGTTGTTTGGACTCGATTGGATGGTCTGAATCACTACCAGCTGTTTGGATGATTTTTTTATTGATAGATGTATCTTTTGGAATAATATATTCAAAACTGGATGGAGCTGTCGTGCTGGCTGAACTATTTGCTTGATAGTAAATACTGCTAATTGTACCAATAACAGAAAGCGTTGTGGCACTAAGAATAGAAATAACAATCAATGTTTTAGCATTTGACGAAATTCGGAATGTTAATTGTGATGTGGAAATAATATTGCTTCCTTTATAAAAAAGTTTCTTATTATTTCGCAATTTTGTAAGTAGATAAGGCAGGAAGAATGTAATAAAAAGAGCTGTTCCTACAATAACTGAACCTAAAATAATTAGCGCACCAATTGGCAGTCCAAGTTTTATCCAGATGGATCCCTTTGCATCAAGTGGTTGCCCAGCGATTGTATAACCGAGCGCAATAAATAATAGTGAAAGTAATGCTAAAATGAACGATGGTTTGGGGCTTTTTTCGCGTTTTGCCTCAGAATGGAATAAATCTATTAATGTAGTGCGATAGATAATTCGGTAACCTGAGAAGGATGTAAACAAGGTGATGATTAGGAAGACGATACTAGTTTGAATGACAGCTCCCCACGAGAAAGCAAAACCACCGATGTTTTCAATATTAATTAGCTTCAGTAATATAGTAACAAAAATTTTGGAAAGCAGAGTACCTGCTAAAATACCAATTACTAGGGCGCCAAGACCCATTAAGAAATTTTCATAAAACAACATTCGACCTATTTCTTTTTTTCGTAAGCCAAGTAAGGAATAAAGTCCAATCTCTTTTTTGCGTTTTCTAGTGAAGAAATTATTGGAGTATAGAATGAAAATCGCTACAAAAATAAGCAAAATCACCGAAGAAGTGGAAAAAGCAGTGGATAATTTGGTCGATTTATCAATTCGTTCTACTACAGATGGATCTTTTGAGAGTACGAGAAAGGTAAAATAAATCATAATACTAAAAATCATCGAGGCAAAATATAAAAAGTAATGAACAAAATTATGGCGAATATTTTTTTTCGCTAAATCAAATAACGTCATCTGCGTCGCCTCCCAGTTTAGCAAGCACATCAAGAATTTTTTGGAAGAACTCCTTACGTGTTTTGCTTCCACGGTAGATTTCAGTATATAATTCGCCATCTTTAATAAATAAAATTCGTTTACAGAAACTTGCTGCAAAAGCATCATGGGTTACCATCATAATTGTTGCCTCATCTTGTTCGTTTAAATCCCGCAAACTTTCTAATAGGTTGCTAGCTGATTTTGAATCAAGTGCACCTGTTGGCTCATCGGCAAAAATCAGACTTGGGGAAGTAATGATTGCTCTGGATGCTGCAGTACGTTGTTTTTGACCTCCGGAGACTTCATTTGGATATTTATCAAGAATTTCTGTGATACCAAATTTTTCGCCAATAACAGCAAGTTTGGCATCAATTTCTTTTACAGGTCGTTTGGCAAGTGCAAGTGGTAAAATTATATTTTCACGAATAGTAAGTGTATCCAGTAAGTTGTAATCTTGAAAAATAAACCCTAATTTATTGCGGCGGAACATAGACATTTGCTGTTCATCCATATTTTCCAGTTCTTGCCCGGAAATCATAATCTCACCAGATGTAGGTTTATCAATCGTGGATAATACATTTAAAAGTGTGGATTTTCCGGCACCAGAAGGACCCATAATACCTGTGAATTCTCCTTTTTTAATATCAATACTGATGTTTTCAAGAGCAGTATAGACATTGCCTTTAATTCCATAAATTTTTCGAACATTTTTTGCTTGTAAAACTGTTTCCATTGTTTTCGCTCCTTAAATAAACTAAATTCTAATAAGTATATGTATTATTCTAACGTTAAAAATAGCTTGATTCCATCGTCTCAAATGACAATTATAATAATTATCCTTACAAAATTGTTAGTTTAGTGAAATAAAAAAACCGGAATTCCCGTAAACAAATCTGCGTTACAACATAGATTTGTTACTAGGAATTCCGGTTTCTACTTATTAAATGGTAAATAGTTTAGATAGTTCTTCTGAAGGTAATAGGTTTCCGATAAAGAATGAGCCAAATTCTGCATATCTAGCACTTGCTTCATCAAAACGCATTTCAGTAACAATGCGTTTAAATTCAAGTGCATCGTCAGAAAATAAAGTGACACCCCATTCGTAGTCATCAAAACCAATCGAGCCGCCAATGATTTGTTGTACTTTACCTGCATAGGTACGGCCAATCATCCCATGATCACGGATAAGTTTTTGACGTTCCTCCATTGGGAGCATATACCAGTTATCCGCACCGTCACGTTTTTTACTCATTGGATAAAAACAAATATGCTTTTTAGGCGGAAGAGCCGGATACAGTCTTGCACGAACACCTTTATTTTGGTAAGGATCTTCGCCACCTGCCATATGAGAAGCAAGATAATTACTTAATTCGACAACCGATATATACGAATAGGTTGGTAATAAATAATCCGCAATGGCTAGTTTATTGAACTGATTTTCGACTTCATTTAAAGACTCAAGGGAATCTCGTAAGGTGAAAAAGACAAGATCTGCTTTTTGACCTAGAATGCTATAAATCGTGTGTTCTCCTTCACCAATATTTTTGGTAATTTCCATATCACTTAAAAAATGACTTAATTCATTTAACATTAGTTCTTGGTTAGTTGGATTTAATTCACGCCAAGCCGCCCAATCTATCGAACGAAAATCATGAAGACAAAACCAACCATCTAATGTTTTTACTGCTTCATTCACTATGTATCACTCCTTGTTTATAATATCACTAACTAAAGTGTACCATATCAGACTATGTTCGTCTGTTTCGCTGTTTGTGAATCTAGATTTCAAATGGACGATATTTTTTACGCAAACTTTGTTGATTTTCTAAGCGAAGTTCAATGTCTATTCGGTGAAAGAGAATCATGTTGCCTTTTTTCGTATAGGGGAGAACATTACGTTTTGCTAGGGAAAGGAGCGCTTGTTTTGAAATACCTAAAAACGCTGCTGCTTCATTTGCGGTGAGGAAATTTTCTTCTAACCATTTAAAGTCAATTTGTTGTTGGCCCATACCTTTTCACCTCTTTCTTTTTAAGTTTAGAAAATATCTCGTGAAAATACAAGGGAAAACATTAACAATTGCCCAAAAACAAGCTATACTTTAACTAATGAAATTAAAAATTAGGAGGTAGAAATATGAATGAGGTTTTAAAGTTGCTTAGAAATCATCGCTCATTTCGTAAATATAAAAAGGACGTAACGATACCTGAGGAAAAGTTGGATGCAATTATCCGTGCAGCTCAAAGCGCTCCTTCTTGGATTAATGGACAGCACTATTCAATTATTGCAATAAAAGATCAAGCGCGCAAAAATAAAATGGCAGAACTTTGCGGTAATCAACCATACATAGCTGAATGTTCTGTGTTTCTATGCTTTGTAGCAGATTTTTATCGAGTGAAAATTGCTAGTGAGATGCATGGGAAAAGTTTCCAAATTTCTGGTGAGGAAGATTTGCTAATGGTTGCGGCAACAGATATTGGTCTAAGTATGCAAAATGCGCTAACTGCTGCTGAATCGCTTGACTATGGCACTATTTGTATTGGTGGCTTAAGAAGGAATATCACTGCAACTTCTGAATTCCTTCATTTACCCGAATTTGTTATGCCCGTAGTTGGACTTTGTATTGGTGTTCCAGATGTCGAAGCCCCAGTAAAACCAAGATTACCAAAAGAAGCTGTTTATTTTGAAGAAACATACCAAACGGATGTTATGCCATTACTAGAAGCCTATGATAAGGAAATCATTCCATTTTCAGAACGAGAAGGTTTTGTTTCTTTTACAGAGCGATTAGCGAAATTTTATGATAAACCATACTATCCAAATTTAACCGAACAAATCAAAGAAAGAGGCTTTTTGGGCGGAAAATAACTAGCATCTTCGCGGTTAATAGTATATACTTTTAGTTGACAAAAACCAGCAGAAAAAGCTGGAATGGAGGTAAGTTGATAATGACAGAAGCATTATTTTTAAACCCTGTTTTTCAAGACCGAATTTGGGGGGGAACAAAATTACACGATTACTTTGGTTATGATATTCCGTCCGATACAACTGGGGAAGACTGGGCGATTTCCGCTCATCCAAATGGACCTTCCGTAATTAAAAATGGAGAATTTAAAGGGAAAACACTAGCTGAATTGTGGCAAGAAAATCCGGCACTTTTTGGGAATCCAACAGAAGAAGTGTTTCCTCTACTAACTAAAATTTTAGATGCAAATACAGACCTTTCTGTACAAGTGCATCCGAATGATGAATATGCAAAAACGCACGAAAATGGTGAACTTGGCAAAACGGAATGTTGGTATATTATTGACTGCGCTCCTGGTGCGGAATTAATTTATGGGCATAAAGCTGCTAGTAAGGAAGAATTTGCTAGCTGGGCAAAAAATGGTGAATGGGATAAATTACTTCGCAAAGTAGCGATTAAACCGGGTGAATTTTATTATGTTCCTAGTGGTACGATTCATGCGCTTGGTACAGGGACATTAGTGCTTGAAACACAACAAAGCTCTGATACAACTTATCGTGTATATGATTATGATCGTAAAGATGCAGAAGGAAACTTACGAGAACTACACTTAGATAAAGCGATTGATGTAACAACAGCGCCACACGTTGATGCAAAACTAGATATTCATACAGAAACTCGTGGTGGTCTAACTGAAACTACATTTGTTTCCAATGATTTCTTTAGTGTTTATAAATGGGAAGTAGATGGCTTAGCTAAATATACAGCGAAAGCGGCATATACGCTAGTTAGTATTTTAGATGGGGAAGCTGTACTTACCATTGATGGAAATGAACAAGCTATTAAAAAAGGGGACCATTTCGTTTTACCAAATGAAGTGAAAAATTGGGAAATAACTGGCAAAATCACAGCGATTGTTTCTAATCCTCCTGTAAAATAAGGAAATGTGGGCTTTGCTGTTTCGGCAGCAAAGCTTTTTTTATAGAAAATAAAACGAAAAAAGCAACTTAGAGGTGAAAAAATGACTTGGAAAATCAAATTACTTATCGTAGCAGGCATAGTTATTATTTTGCTTATTATTGGCTGGTTTGCTGGAACACGTTTAACGATAAAACAATATGAAGTCACAACTACTAAAATCGACTCAGAAATAAAACTTGTGCAATTATCTGATTTGCATTTTAGCGAGTTTGGTGAGAATAATAGTAAGCTTGTTACAAAGGTAGCTGAATTAAAGCCAGATGTAATTTCGATTACTGGAGATCTTTTTGATAAGCAAGGAGATAGTGTTCCCAAGTCATTAGTAAAGCAATTAACCGAAATTGCCCCTGTGTATTTTTCGCCGGGAAATCATGAATATGATGTTAAGGATGCTTATGAAGATGACTACAAGCTTTTTTTGAAAGAAGCGGGTGTCATTAACCTAGAAGATAAAACCGCAACAATTGATGTAAATGGTCAAAAATTTCAAATGTCTGGTTTGCGTAGTAGTGCGAAGTTAACGTTCGATTATCCCTATTACGAAGAGGGATTAGCAGAGATTAAAAAGCAACAAGATCCTGCTTATTATCAAGTTTTGCTATCGCATATGCCGGATTATTTTGAGTTATATGTTGCAAATGATTTTGATTTAACCTTAAGTGGACATACGCATGGTGGAATTATTCGGATTCCTTACACTAATATAGGGGCTATTGCGCCAGGACCTCAACGCTTAATATTACCAAAATATGTTTACGGAGAACATACGAAAAATGGCAAGAAGATGATTATTTCCGCAGGGCTTGGAGCAGGAAGTTTTCATCAAAAGGCCTTTCCTAGGTTAGGAAATCCGTATGAAATAGTGGAAGTGATAATACGTCCTAAATAAAAGAAAGAGCCGAATGATTTCCATTCAGCTCTTTCTTTTATTTAAATATATGATCCAAGTTTGGATGTTCTTCAGTTTCGCAGTTACATGCTTTTTCCAATTCGCAACCGCCACACTTTCCTTCTTTACTACGCTTAATAAATTTAATAATTGCATAGATAGTATAACCAAAAATGGCGCCACCTAGTAGTAAATTAACGATAATACTCATCCTAAAGAGCCTCCTTAAACGAATAGACTTCCAATCTGATATACAAGAAAGACAATTACATATGCAGTGACAAGTGGATAGGCTACAGAAAAGGCTGTCCATTTCCACGAAGTTGTTTCTTTTCGAATAGCGGCAACGGTTGCTAAACAAGGAATATACAGTAGAATAAAGAGCATAAAACAGTAAGCGGAAAGTGGCGTATAAAAGGAACTAACCACACTTCCGAGAGAGCTTTCACCAACTGTATAGATGATTGCCATCGTTGAAACAACTACTTCTTTTGCAAGAAATCCTGGAATAAGAGTTGCACCAGCTTGCCAAGTTCCAAAACCAAGTGGAACAAGTAAAGGTGCAATTATACCACCGATAATAGCTAGGAAACTTTCACCCATTGGGACATCAAAGCCAGATGGTCCGGCATAATTAAGTAACCAAATAACGACGGAACCAGCAAAAATAAATGTTCCAGCTTTCCGTAAAAATCCTTTTCCTTTTTCCCATGTACTACGCCATAAAGTCTTAAGAGAAGGAAGACGATAAGGTGGAAGTTCAACAACAAAAACAGAATTATCTTTTTTAAGTAATGTTTTTGAAAGAATTTTAGTAACAATTAGGGCTATTAAAATACCGATAACATAAAGCGACAACACAACAAGTGCTTGATATTTCTCGAAAAATACGCCCACAAAAAGTGCATACACTGGAAGACGTGCGGAACAAGACATAAAAGGTGAAACGAGTATGGTTAGTGTTCGTTCCTTCGATTCTTCAATGGATCTTGCCGCCATAATTCCCGGAACATTACAGCCAAAACCGATAATCATTGGAATGAATGCTTTACCATTTAGACCGAAAAGCTCCATTATCCGGTCCATAACAACAGCTATTCGCGCCATATAACCAGAGTCTTCTAAAACTGATATAAAGAAGAAAATAACAAGAATTTGTGGTACAAAGACGAGAACTCCACCAACACCTGCGATAATTCCGTCTGTAATCAAATCGATTATAAAGCCAGATGCACCAATAGTTGTTAAAGCAGAAGTTACCCAGTCAGTGAACGTACCGCCAATAAAACCGTCCAGTAAATCTGATAGCGGAGCACCAACCCAAGTAAAGGTTATTTGAAAGATTAACCACATAATTCCTAAAAAAAGAGGAATTCCTAATAATTTATGGGTGAAGATTCTATCTAGCTTATCAGACAAAGGAGTGTCAGAATTGCGAGTATATTCAACTGCGGTTAAACAAATATCATGAATATAATTGGCACGAATTTGATGGAAATGATTTTCTATATTGCCATCAAGTGCTTTATCAAGTTCGTTTCGAATAGTAATGAGTTGTTCGAAATTAGGAGTCATTTCTAAAAATTCTTCGGTAACTTCATTTTTTGAAAGAAATTGTACTGCTAGCCAGCGTGATTGTTTAGGCGCGATAACCCCTTTTGTTAATTCCATAATGGTACTAATAGCTTTTTCTGCTAAATCTCCATATGGCAAAACAAGGGGAATTGCTGGAGCTACATGTTTTTCAGATAAAGTAGTAAGAATATCATCTGTACCTTTACCTGATCTAGCAACGACTGGTAAAATGGGAATTCGTAATTTTCTCGCAAGATTTTGGATGTTTAAATGGATACCGCGTCCTGTCGCAACATCAATCATATTAAGGCCCATGACAACAGGCGCGCCAAACTCAAGTAATTGAATGGTTAAATTTAAGTTTCGTTCAATTTGTGAGGAGTCAACAATATTTAACATACAATCAAATTTTTCTTCTAATAAATAACGGGTAACAACAGTTTCATCACGAGAAATAGGGTTTAAATCATAAATACCAGGCAAATCAATCAGTTTTCCGGTTTTTGAACGTAAAGTACCGACTTTCTTTTCAACCGTTACTCCGCTCCAGTTTCCAATATATTCATAGGAGCCAGTTAGTGCATTAAATAAAGAGGTTTTTCCTGTATTCGGGTTTCCAAGTAAACAATAGGTGTTTTGACTCATCTGCGTTCCACCATTATGGCACAAGCATCACATTGCCGAATACTAATATATTGTCCCTTTGTCTCAAATGTACATGGTCCGCCGAATAATCCTTTTTGTTTGATACAAATTTCACAACCCTCATCGCAACCAAGTGCAAGTAAGCGGCGTTTAAGCATGGAATTTTCTAGTTTAAACTCAGCAATGCGAACTTTATCACCGACGGCAGTTTCATTTAATTGCATAATCAAACAGGCCTCCTTTTAAATTATGTAATGAATATGATAATCATTATCAACTATGTTCATTTTATCACGAATATGTTTTAATATGAAGCTTTTTTTCGATTTAATTATGTAAGTGGCAAAAAAGTATGATATAACAGTAAAAAAATTCTTAAAAAGAGAGGGGAGTTTTTCTTAATATCATGCCTTTTTACGTCTGTATTGATACACGGAAATAAGTAGCAGTGCTGTTTTTAATTGGTTTTTGCCTATCAAGTTGATTGTTTTTATAGTAAAATGGTAACTATAACATTTTATATTAATGGAGGAAAATAACACATGAGCGATTTATTTACGACGATTAAAGGACAAGTTACTGGGAAAAATGTGCGAATTGTACTTCCAGAAGGTACGGATGAACGTATTGTTGGAGCTGCAGCACGTCTAAAAAAAGAAAATATTGTTACACCAATTTTACTTGGAAATAAAAGTGAAGTAGAAGCTGTAGCAAAAGAAATCGGTGTTTCTATTGAAGGGATTGCTATTCACGAACCTGCAACAGATCCACTTTTTGATGAATTAGTGGCTGCATTTGTGGAACGTCGTAAAGGTAAAGCAACAGAAGAAGCTGCTCGTAAAATGCTTGCAGATCCAAATTATTTTGGAACAATGCTAGTATACACAGGTAAAGCAGAAGGATTAGTAAGTGGTGCAGCTCATTCAACGGGCGATACAGTTCGTCCAGCGCTGCAAATTATTAAAACAAAACCAGGCGTAAGTAAAGTGGCTGGAGCAATGATTATGGTTCGTGGAGAAGAGCGCTATTTATTCAGTGATGTAGCAATCAATATCGCACCAGTTGCAGCAGACTTGGCTGAAAATGCAATTGTTAGTGCAGAAACAGCGGCAATTTTTGGCATTGACCCGCGTGTTGCTATGTTAAGTTTCTCAACTAAAGGTTCCGCTAAATCTGATGAAACAGAAAAAGTAATAGAAGCAACGGCACTTGCAAAAGAAAAAGCACCAGCGTTAACACTTGATGGTGAATTCCAATTTGATGCAGCTTTTGTTCCAACTGTTGCAGAGAAAAAAGCACCTGGCTCCGTAATTAAAGGTGATGCAAATGTATTTATTTTCCCAAGCTTAGAAGCAGGAAATATTGGTTATAAAATTGCTCAACGTTTAGGAAACTTTGAAGCTGTTGGTCCTATTTTACAAGGCTTAAACGCACCTGTTAATGACTTATCTCGTGGTTGTAATACAGATGATGTTTATAACTTAACATTAATTACAGCAGCACAAGCAGTTAATAAATAATTAGCAAAAAGCAGTAGATTCGCTTAAATCTACTGCTTTTTTTTATACAATTTTTTCTAAAAAGTACCGCATCCAGCGATTATCATCCGTTAATTCAGGGTGGAAAGCTGTTACAAGAATATTAGCTTGTCTAGCTGCAACGATTTTTTCATCCACTGTTGCTAATATAGTTACATCACTAGTTGCAGATACTAAGTAGGGGGCACGAATGAAGATAGCTTCAAAGGGAGTAGGCCCAAAAACATCTACAGATAAATCCGCTTCAAAACTTTCTTTTTGACGACCAAAACCATTTCGAACCGATACTGCATCCAGTAGACCTAAACTTTCTTCACCACTTTGCGTTTCCTTAGATAAGAGAACAAGTCCAGCACAAGTGCCAAAAATAGCTTTCCCTTCTTTAGCGAATGCTTGAATAGGCTCCATTAAATGATAATGCTTCATTATTTTGCGCATCGTTGTACTCTCTCCGCCAGGCAAAATAAGTCCATCTAGTCCAGCTAAATCATCTGCATGCTTTACTTTTTTTGCAAGAGCACCAGCGGATTCAATCATCCGAACATGTTCATCCACCGCTCCTTGAATTGCAAGAACACCAATTGTTTTCATCTTAAAAACTCCGATCTTGCATGCGATCTTCTGGATTTAGGCGGGATATTTCGATTCCTTTCATCGGAGAGCCTAGTTCTTTGGAAAGTTTTCCGATTAATTCATAGTCAGTATAATAAGTAGTTGCTTGGACAATAGCGTTAGCAAATTTAGCTGGATTATCTGATTTGAAAATTCCTGAACCGACAAATACGCCATCTGCTCCGAGTTCCATCATTAAAGCAGCATCAGCCGGAGTAGCGATTCCACCAGCAGCAAAATTAACAACAGGCAGCTTACCAAGTGTTTTAATTTCTTTAATTAGTTCATAAGGCGCACCAAAATTTTTCGCAGCAACCATTAACTCATCATCTGTCATGCCTGCAATTTGGCGGATTTGGCCATTGACTTGACGCATATGACGTACAGCTTCTACGATATTACCTGTTCCGGGTTCTCCTTTAGTACGAAGCATGGCAGCACCTTCTCCAATTCGACGTAATGCTTCACCAATATCACGACAGCCACAAACGAATGGAACAGTGAAATCAGATTTTAATAAATGAAATTCGTCATCAGCAGGAGTTAATACTTCACTTTCATCAATATAATCAACACCCATTGCTTCTAAAACGCGTGCTTCTGTGATATGGCCAATACGTGCTTTTGCCATAACAGGAATTGAAACAGCATTCATAACTTCTTCAACAATACGAGGGTCAGCCATACGAGCTACTCCACCAGCTGCGCGAATATCAGAAGGAACACGTTCAAGTGCCATAACAGCAACTGCACCAGCATCTTCGGCAATTTTTGCTTGTTCTGCATTTACTACATCCATAATGACGCCGCCTTTTTGCATTTGCGCCATTCCGCGTTTTACTCTGTCAGTACCAACTTTTTTTTCCATATTCATAACCTCCATCAACTTAATTGAAATTACCTGATTATTATGATAAGATAAAACCCATTTCGTACAAACGGCCAATTGGATGTTTATTTCTCCATCCAATTTAAAATAGGGGGAAAGTGCATGTGGCAGCTAAATTCAGCTTCTAAGTTACCGATTTATTTGCAGATTGTTGATTTAATTGAAACGAAAATCATGAATGGTGAACTTTTGCCAGAAGAAAAATTACCACCTGAAAGAAAACTTGCTTCAATGTTTGGGGTAAATCGCTCTACAGTTGTGCGTGCATTAGATGAATTAACTGCACGTGCAGTCATCGTTAGAAAACAAGGAAGCGGTACGATTGTAAATGCGGAAAAATGGGGGCTTTTTGCAGGACAGTCGACGAATTGGCGCCACTATTTAACGCAAGGAGGCTTTACGCCAACCGTACCTTATATGCGCCAAATTGGAATAATGGAAAAAAACCACTCAGATAAGATGCTTGATGCAGCAACCGGGGAACTTCCACTTGAAATGACGCCAAAATTAAAAACACCAAGCCTCTCATGGCAGTCATTTATTGCGGAAGAACAGTTAGAGGATGCGGCAGGTTATCAACCACTTCGAGAGACAATTGAAAAACAAATGAAGGAAGCGTATGGTTTAAATGTTAGACCAGAACAAATTTTGATAACGTCTGGAGCCCAGCAAGCATTATTTCTAATTACACAATGCTTATTAAAACCTGGAGATGCTGTTGCAATAGAATCCCCTTCATACTTTTACTCTTTATCATTATTTCAATCTGCCGGTCTAAGGATTTTCGCTTTACCAATGGATTCAGAAGGGATAATTATTTCGGAATTAAAAGATTTATATCATAAACATCGGGTGAAAATGGTGTTTATCAACCCAACTTTCCAAAATCCAACAGGGCTAGTAATGAGCCTGCAAAGAAGAAAGGAACTCGTGCAAGTTTGTGCTCATCTGCAAATCCCAATTGTGGAAGATGATCCTTTTTCGGAGCTTGCTGCATTAGATGAAAATATCCCAGTTCCACTTAAACAATTGGATATGGAAAATGTTTTATATATTGGTTCACTTTCAAAAATCATGGGTTCGACAACGCGGATTGGTTGGTTAATCGGTCCGGCTGCTGTTATTGAACGACTAGCGCTTGCTAGAAATGAAATGGATTTTGGATTAAGTATTTTTCCACAAGTTTTAGCAAATGCTGTTTTAAATACAGCTGAATATGATGTGCATTTAAAGCAGTTGCAGCAAATTTTATTAGAGCGTAGGGACTATTTGATCAACGCTTTAGAAACAGTTTTGCCTAATGAACTAAGCTATCTGAAACCGGCGGGAGGTTTTCATTTATGGGTGCATTTGCCAGTAGCGTTTCGCTCAATTCGTGACTTCGATATTTTCGCGAAAAATAATTTACTCATTATGCCAGGATTTTTATTTGGTATAAAAGAAACCATTATCCGTATTACCTTTGCTAGATTAGGTGAAAAAGAGGCTAACAAGGTAGCGGAAATTATAAAAAAAATAGTGATAGAAAATAAATTATCTCATCAATAAAAAGTGTGCTAAAGCTGATTAAAAGCCTTAGTGCGCTTTTTTTATCTATTCTTCTAAAATCTTCTATTCTATAATAAAAAGGACGCCCCAAAAATGGATCATCACAAATAAATCTTTCTGCTAAAAGATAAGTTGTGATGAATGAGCATTTTTATGTAAGGGTTATCATTTACTATTAAGTTAAGGGAGGGGAAAGTAGATGGAACAGAATTGTAAGGAATTAATTACTTATCTGCTCTTGAATCGGCAAGTAAATCTTAGAAATGTTTCTAAAAACTTCAAAGTAACAAAAGAAGTAATCAGCGAACAAATTACACAAATAAACCATCTACTAAAGTCAGAACCAATATTAATTGACCATGATATGATTTTTGTCACAGATTTATGTAGGGAAGCATGTTATCGACTTTTAACAGCTGAGGAGCAACAGTTATTTTCATTTTACGAGGTGAATATCAGGCGCAAACTTATCATGATTAAACTATTGCTGCATAATCATTATATGTCACTAGGAGCACTTGCTGAGTACGTCTATGTAAGTAAAAATACAATGCTGACAGATGTTAAAAGTATTAAAGAAAATTTGCATGAGTTTGAAATTCAGCTAGATTATTCACGAAAAGATGGCTATGCGGTTTCTGGATCTGAATTTCTTATTCGAAATTTGCTTGCTGAACTAATTCGCGAAGTAGTCCAAACACCGTATGGTAAATTCGTCCTTGATGAAAAGAAAATCATCACTGTAAACGAAGCATATTTACTAAAAAAACGGCTAGAAAAAGTAGAAAGCAAACTGCAAATTACTTTTACGGATGAACAGGTAGAAGAGTTACCCTATATTCTTCATGGAATTATCAAACGTTCTAAAGTTACCGAAAAAAAATGGACTTTTAAAATTGAGATGTATGACATTAAAAACACCCGTGAATTCCCGATTATGAAGGAAATGTTTTGGGGGTATGATTTTTTAAGTGAAAATGACTTGCTTTACTTATCGTTGCAAGTACTTGCATCTAATTTAGTCGAATCGGCACTTCATTTCTCAGACAGTGAAGAAATTGCCTATGCGGTTGATGAGTTTATCCGTTTACTTGAAATGTACTTTGCCATCGAAATAGTAAAGAAAAACGAGTTTAAAGAAAAAGTGATTTTACATGTCCGACCAGCGATTTATCGAACAATTTTAGGTTTTCAAATTAATAACCCACTTAAAAAGCAGTTTATAAAAGAATACACCCCAACATTTAATATTGTAAAAAAAGCTTCAAAACCGTTTGAAAAGCTGGTCGGTCATGCTTGGTCGGAGGAAGAAATCGTTTATCTTTCAATGATTGTACTTGGATGGATGTATCAGATAGAAGAAACAGAACAACCTATTTTTCGGGCAGTGGTTCTTTGCAAAAGCGGAACATCTATCTCAAAGTTACTACTCGAAAACTTAAAAATGATGTTTCCGAATATTGATTTTCAAGGGGCTTATGCAGTCAGACAGTTAAATACGGTTGCAAGAGATATTGATTTTATTTTCACTACCGTACCAGTTCAAAGTGACGCGACGATTTTTGTTATTCCTTCCATTTTAAACAAAGAAAGCCGTCAGATTCTTCGAGAACAAGTAAAAAAAGCAATTGAAATGGATAGCCATAAAAAAACAAAAGAACTTCTTGCTATGTTAAAAGATGAAATCCCCGAAGAAAATATTCGTTTAGTTCAAGCTAAAGTAGAGTCTTTTTTTAGTAAAAAAGAAATAGCGGTGGAAAAACAAGAACCAGCAGAGCTGCAAATTGAAGCCGGCCAAATTCATTTTTTAGAGAATAAGTCTAATTGGGAAGAATTGGTTCAAAAGGCATTTGCCCCTATGTTGGAGCGAGGAACAGTTGACTTGTGCTACATCAGAACATGCGAAGAAATATTCTACCAAAATTATGAACAAATGATGATAGGTCCCAATGTTTATTTACCACATGCAAAACCAGCGCAAGGAGTAAAAAAGCAAGATATTCAGTTAATGATTTTAAAAACAGCTGCTAAAACACCAGGAAACCAATTAGTCAAAATGATGATTGCGCTCGCACCATCCGAACAAAATAAACATATTCCATTGTTACTAAAACTAAATGAAGTATTTTTACAACCAGAAAAATTGACAAAAATTGTTGCTTCTACTAATAAACAAAAAATTGTTGAAATCCTTGAAAGGGGGTGAGCGGTACGTGGATTACCATGATTTATTTCAAAAGGAGCTAACCCTGATAAATTCTACTTACCAAAATCAGGCAGAACTTTTTGAATGCACAAGTAAAATTTTAGAAAAAGAACAGTATGTAGAAGCGACTTTTAGAGAGGCAGTAACGAATAGAGAAGTCATTTTTCCTACTGGATTAGAAATGAACGGTATTAAAATAGCTATTCCTCATACAGATACTATTTATGTGAAACGGCCTTTTGTACTTGTGAACAAACTAGCTACCCCAATACCCTTTATTCAAATGGGAACGAGCGAGAAATGGATTAATGTGGAAGTTATTTTTATACTTGGGATCAAACAACCGAAAGATCAAGTTCCACTGCTTTCAAGTATCATGGAAAAATTTATGGAAGCGTCATTTGTGGAACAGCTTAAAGAAATAAATGATAGTGCGATATTATGTGATTTTCTAAAAAAACAATTTGGAGAGTGATTAGAGTGAAAAAAGTTATCGTGGCATGTGGTTCAGGAGTAGCAACAAGTCAAACTGTGGCATCAAAAGTAGAAAGAATTTTAAAGGAAAAGGGAGTTCGTGCAACAGTAGAAGCAGTGGACATTAAGTCGCTAGATCAGCATGTTAAAACAAGTGATGTGTATGTTGCAATTACAAAAGCAAATAAGGAGTACGATATTCCAACACTTAATGGTATCGCCTTTTTGACTGGTATGGGAATGGAAGAAGAGACAGAAAAACTAATTAACGCCTTAAAATAACAAGCTAGATAAGGGAGCGTGGAAAAATGGAGTCATTACAATCAGTAATACAATTTATTTTAAATCTTGGAGCGGCTGTTTTTGTTCCAGCACTAATGATTATTATTGGACTAATTGTACGGATGAAAGTAAGAGATGCTGTGAGTGCAGGGATTATTCTAGGGGTTGCTTTCCTAGGGATGAATATTGTTATTGGCTTTATGATTGAAGCATTAACTCCAGCAGCACAAGGTCTTGCAGAAAGAACTGGAATTAATTTAAGTATTTTAGATGGTGGCTGGACATCCATGGCTACACTTGCATGGGCATGGCCGTTTGCGTTCTTGATGTTCCCACTTCAACTAGGGATTAATGCGATTATGCTAGTCATCAATAAAACAAAAACCTTAAATGTCGACTTATGGAATGTTTGGGGAAAAATTTTGACAGCGGTATTAATTATCGGCGTAACAAATAATGTATATTTAGCATTTATTGTAGCTGGAATTCAAATTGTAACAGAACTAATTCTTTGTGATGCTAATCAACGCCAAATTCAAGAGTTAAATGGAATTCCTGGCGTGACAGTTTCACATGGTATGATGATTTTCTGTATTTTCTTAATGCCAATCGATTGGTTGTTGAAGAAAATTCCAGCCCTTCGTAAAGACATGGATGCGAATGCTTTAAAAGATAAAATTGGGATTTTTGCAGAAAACCATGTGATGGGATTTATCATTGGTGGGCTTTTAGGTATAGCGGCAGGTTATGATGTAGCGAAAACATTGATGCTAGCTATGCAAGCCGCTGCAGCCCTTACATTATTCCCAATGGTTGCCAAATTATTTATGCAAGCATTGTCTCCACTTTCTGATGGTATTTCAGAGTTTATGAAACGTAAATTTAAAAATCGGGAATTGTTTATTGGACTAGATTGGCCCATTTTAGCAGGATGTAGCGAAGTTTGGGTTGCTATCGTACTTATGGTACCGGTAACGCTTATATTTGCTCTTATTTTACCAGGAAACGGTGTACTTCCTTTTGCTGGGATACTAAATATTTCTTTATGTGCACCAGCCTTAATTGTCACAGGTGGAAACCTAATTCGGATGATTATTCTTGGTATCGTTACTACACCAATTTTCCTTTATGTATCTACTTTCTTCGCAGGAACAATTACGGACTTAGCGCATTCTACGGGAGCGATTTCTCTTAAAGAAGGACAAGAAATTACATGGAGCACACTTGAATATCCTGTCTTCCGTTATATTTTTGCAGAGGCTAGTCAATTTACGATTTTAGGTTTTATTTTTGTCGCAATATGGGTACTATTACTAGTATTTTATGTAAAAATGATGAAAAAACGAACAATTGAACTAGAAAAAGCCAGTTCTTAAAAAGCAGGAGTGATAAGATGATTTACACAATAACGTTAAATCCAGCAATTGATCGATTACTTTTCATTCATGGTGAGTTAGAAAAAAGGAAGACGAATCGGGTCATAAAAACAGCTTATGATTGCGGAGGAAAGGGACTTCATGTTTCAGGGGTACTAGCCAAATTTGGCATTAAAAATGAAGCACTTGGAATTGCGGGATCAGACAATCTTGACAAACTGTATGCCATTCTAAAAGAAAAGCATATTAACCATGATCTTCTTGTTGAAGCTGGAACTTCGACAAGAGAATGCTTCGTCGTACTTAGTGATGACACAAATGGCAGCACAATGATACCAGAAGCGGGTTTTTCAGTAAGTCAGAATAGCAAAACCAATCTTTTAAAACAAATCGCTAAAAAAGTTAAAAAAGAGGATATGGTGGTGATTGCTGGATCTCCGCCTCCTCATTATACATTATCTGATTTTAAAGAACTACTAAGAACTGTTAAGCGTACTGGCGCTTTTCTAGCATGTGATAACTCCGGTGACTATTTAAAGCTAGCTGTCGAAATGGGCGTAGACTTTATTAAGCCAAATGAAGAGGAAGTTGTGGCGATTTTAGCGGAAAAGACAAATTCCTTAGAAGAAAACATTCGCGCATTAGCTGAAAAAATCCCCTATTTAGTCGTTTCACTTGGAGGGAAAGGATCTATTTGTGCGCATAATGGCAAATTATATCAAGTGATTCCGCCAATTGTAAAGGAACGAAATGATACAGGGGCAGGGGATGTTTTTGTAGGTGCATTTATTGCTGGAATTGCGATGGAAATGCCCATTATGGAAACGTTAAAAGTGGCAACTGGATGCTCCGCTAGCAAAGTGATGCAGCAAGACAGTTCAAGTTTTGATTTAGAAGAAGCTGGACAATTAAAAAATCAAGTTAGTATTATACAATTAGAGGAGAGATAATATGTTATACCAAAAAGAGCGTGAAGATTTAGCCAAAATAGTTAAGACGATGTTCGACCGGTTTGAAACGAATGCAGCAGGTGGGAATGTTAGTGTACGAATGAATCAGGAACATATTATTATGACACCAACATTAATGAGTCAAGCAAAACTTTGCGATCTTTCCCCGTATGAAATCCTAGTTGTGGATAATAATAATGAAGTCGTAGAAGGAGATGGACGAATTACACGGGAAATTAATTTACATCGTGCTTGTTACGTAGAGAATCCGAATATTGGCTGTGTTCTTCATGCGCATCCAAAAGAGTCCATGCTTTTTGCTACACTTGGTATGGAACTGCCAAACTTAACAGAAGCAACCCAAAAATTAGGGACTATACCAACGCTTACCTTTGCCCCAGCAACTAGTCCAGAACTAGCAGAAATTGTCCGAAATCATGTAATTGAGTTAGGCGATAAAGCAGTTCCAAGTGCGAGTTTGCTTAATAAACATGGGATTGTTGTATTAGAATCCACCCTGCATAAAGCATACGATATGTTAGAACGAATTGAGTATAATGCATATATTGCCGAGAAAGCAATGGTTTTCGATGCATTAGGAATTAAAAAATTAGTACATGATGGTGAATTAAATTATAATTTGGAGGAGTAACAAATGGATAAATTCCTTTTTAATGCGACCCTTTTTGCAAGTGCGTTACTATTAATAGTTAGTATTTTTCGAGGTTCTATCCCACTTACCGCAATATCTCTTGTATTAGCTATAATTTCGCAACACTTCTTCCGGAAAAAATATCCTAAACAAACGAGAAGTTATCGTGAAATTATTGCCGCAAAGCAGAAAAAAGGATAATAAAAAGGTGATGCAAAACTTTAACTAGTTTGCATCACCTTTTTCATTTTATAGTTGTGATCGTTGTGATTTCTTTGGTCTAACATAAAGTCCTAATTTTTCTCTTTCCCTAGTAAGAGATATAAAGAGTGAAATAATCATTAATATAATAACGATAGAAAACGGAAATGCGGCAATAATGGATGCATTTTGTAAAGCAGTGAGGCCACCAGCGTATAATAAAACACTTGCAATCCCAGCTTGTAGAAGTCCCCACGTTACTTTGACAGAGTTAGGCGGATTTAGTGAGCCACCTGTTGTTTGCATTCCAAGTACAAAAGTAGCAGAGTCAGCAGAAGTGATAAAGAATACCGCAATTAAAATCATCGCGACAATAGATAGAATCATTCCACCTGGAAGTTCATTAAAGACCCCGAATAGTACTTGTTCGGTTGCTAGATTAGAAAGGCTTGTATTTTGATGTTGATCTACAAATATTGCCGAACCTCCAAAAACAGCAAACCAGAAAATACTAACTAATGAAGGAAGTACAATAACACCTAGTAAAAATTGGCGAATGCTCCTACCACGAGAAATTCTAGCGATAAAAATACCGACAAATGGAGACCAAGATAACCACCATGCCCAGTAGAAAATTGTCCAAGAATCAATCCAAGCTCGCGCATCTGGAGCATCTGGGGCAGTTTGGAAACTCATTTGAATAAGGTTTTGCAAATAACCACCAAATGAATTAGTAAAGTTATTCATAATAAACAGTGTTGGTCCTAAAATAAGTGTTAGGATAAGTAAGATGCCGGCAACGTAAATATTTACATTACTTAAGAGTTGTATACCTCTGTCAAGACCGGACATTGCAGAAAGTAAGAATAAAACCGTAACGACAAGAATAATCGTCAGTTGGACACTAAAATTATTAGGAACACCAAATAAATAGGTTAATCCTCCATTAATTTGTTGTGCTCCTAATCCAAGTGTAGTAGCAACCCCAATAACTGTCGCAAAAACAGCTATAATATCAATCAACTGACCAATAGGACCTTTAGTATGTTTACCTAAAATCGGATATAAAGTAGCACTTATTAAGCCAGGAGCATTTTTCCTGAATTTAAAGTAGGCGAGTGCGAGTGCAACAATGGCATAAATCGCCCAAGCAGAAATACCCCAATGAAAAAACGAATAACGAAGAGCATCTTTCATTGCGGCTTGTGTACCAACTTCGCCACCAGGTGCTTGAACGGCATAGTGAGATAGTGGTTCAGCAGCGCCCCAAAATACTAAACCAATTCCCATACCAGCACTAAATAGCATGGCGAACCAAGAAAGATTGCTATATTCAGGTTTTTCTCCTGGTTTTCCAAGACGAATCGAGCCAATCGGACTTAAAACTAAAAATAAGCAGAAAATAATAATAACTGCCACAATGATTAAATAGTACCAACCGAAGTTACTAGTTAAAAATTGCTGAATATTTGTAGTTAATTTTCCAAATTGGTTGGGCAAAAAAGCACCAAACAAAACAGCTAGTAAAACTAATAAACTAGCTCCCCAAAAAACATTTGTTAATTTTTTCATTCCACCACTTCCTTTTCTATTCTCTGTATGTATTTCCCCAAGATTGAGAAAAGGTAACATTCTATAATAGTAACAAACAAACGGGTGCTTTGACAAATGGATTGTTTAGTTGCTAAACTAATTAAATGGATATTAATCAAGGAAGGCAAAACCTAAGAAATTTTATCTTACAATTAAATAAAATGGAAAAAATATCAAAAGAATTCGGTGAAGCAGGTGTCATTACGCCGGGTGAAATTAATACAATCGAGGCAATTGGCATTACAGAAAAAATGACGATGCAAGATTTGGTGATAAAACTCGAAATAACAAAAGGAGCGGTAACACAATTAGTAGATCGTTTGGAGAAAAAAGGATTAGCATGGCGAGAAATACATCCGTATGATTTAAGAACGTTTCAAATCTCTTTAACACCAAAAGGTATCTCTGCCTATAAAGCACACGAAAAGCTACAGTTCGAATTCTATCAACATTTAAGCAATCAACTAACCCCAGAAGAAATAATTGTTTTTGAAAAAAGTATCGAAAAACTAATGAAATTCTTGCAAAATTAACTTGAATGGGTAATATAGATGGATTATTTGTGGAAATAGAAATCACCGTGCTAATGAGAAGTGCTTGCTATTTTTAAGTGTTGATTATAAAAAACTAGAACACGTGTAAAAGCGCGTTCTAGTTTTTTTATAATGTTTTTTTGGCATTTGCTAATGCGATATAAATTTGATCGAATCCAGTTCCACCATAAGAATTTCTTTTTTGAACAGCTGTTTTCGAAGCAAGTACATCGTAAATATCTTCTTCAATTTGGGGATTTATTTTCTGATAATCGGCTAATGTTACATCTTGCAGAAAGATACCATTTTGGGTGCATTCAAGAACTAATTTACCAACGATTTCATGTGCTTCTCTAAACGGAATCCCTTTTTTAGCTAAGTAATCGGCTAATTCCGTGGCATTTGAAAAATCTTTTTTAGTAGATTCTTCCATAATGGTGGTATTGATTTTCATTGTTTCAATCATTCCGGCAAATATATCTAAGCTAGTTTGCACCGTTTCCAGTGTATCAAACATTCCTTCTTTATCTTCTTGCAAATCTTTATTATAAGCAAGCGGGAGTCCCTTAAGCACTGTCAGCATACTAAATAGATTGCCATAAACCCGGCCAGTTTTTCCGCGGATTAACTCAGCCATATCAGGATTTTTCTTTTGCGGCATAATAGAGCTGCCCGTCGAAAAAGCATCTGTTAATTCAACAAATTGAAATTCATGGCTTGTCCAAAGTATTAGTTCCTCACAAAAACGAGATAAATGCATCATTAAGAGGGAGCTATTACTAAGAAATTCAATAATAAAATCACGATCGCTAACACCATCTAAACTATTTTCATATACAGCAGAAAATCCAAGTAATTCTGCACTATACATCCGGTCAATTGGGAAAGTCGTACCTGCAAGTGCTGCTGAGCCTAGTGGAGAAATATCAATTCGTTTTACACTTTCTTCTAGTCGTTCCAAATCTCTTGTAAACATGCCAAAATATGCTAATAAATGATGTGCAAATGAAATGGGTTGGGCATGCTGTAAATGAGTATAACCAGGCATTATCGTTTCGACATGAAGTTCTGCTTTTTCGACAAGAACACGGCGTAAATGTTTTAAGGAAGTGATTATTTCTGCTACTGCTTGTTTTAAATATAAATGCATATCCGTCGCTACTTGATCATTTCTACTACGAGCAGTATGGAGTTTCCCAGCAACAGGTCCAATTTCATCATGTAAAAGTTGTTCCATATTTAAGTGGATATCTTCATTAGTCGTGCTAAATGTAAGTTCGCCCCTAGTTAGTTTGACTTGAAGAATCTTTAGACCAGCAGTAATTTCATTCGCTTCTGCACTAGAAATAATCCCACATTTTGCAAGCATCGCTACATGCGCCAAACTACCAACTAAATCTTCATGCGCCATTTTTTGATCAAATGAAATGGAAGCACCAAAGTCATCAATCCAAGCTTCACTTTTTCCTTGAAAACGGCCGCCCCATAATTTTTCCATTTTTTACACCTCAGTTGTGATGGTTGTTTTAGAATTTACTTCTGCACTTACTTTTGTTGGAAGTCCCCATAATTTGATAAAGCCAACAGCCGCTTCTTGATCAAATGTATCGGATGAAGTATAAGTTGCTAGGTTCTCATCATAAAGCGAATTAGGTGATTTTCTTCCTTCCACAATAGCATGTCCTTTAAATAATTTGACGCGGATAGTACCATTAACGAACTTTTGAGTGGATTTTAAGAAGGCGACTAATGCTTCTGTTAAAGGAGAGAACCATAAGCCGTTATAAATTGTTTCACTAATTTTTTGTTCAATGATTGGTTTAAAATGTGCAATTTCACGAACAAAAGTTAAGTCTTCTAATTCTTTATGTGCGGCGATTAACGTCACTGCAGCAGGGCATTCATATACTTCGCGAGATTTGATGCCGACTAACCGATTTTCAATATGATCAATTCTACCAATGCCATGTTTACCTGCGAGTTCATTTAACGCTAGAATAAGGTTGGCTAAACTCATATTTTTACCATTTAAGGAGATCGGAATTCCTGCATCAAATGTGATTTCGACAATATCAGGTGTATTTGGCGCATTTTCTAAACTAACGGTTAAGTCATATGCTTCTTCTGGAGGAGTTGTCCACGGATTTTCTAGTACACCACATTCATTACTTCTACCCCAAAGATTTTGGTCAATTGAAAACGGATTGTCCAAATCAATTGGAACCGGGATATTATGTTCCATTGCATAATTGATTTCCTCTTCTCTAGACCATTTCCAATCACGAACAGGAGAAACTACTTTTAAATCTGGAGCAAGTGCATGAATAGCCACTTCAAAACGAACTTGATCATTTCCTTTACCTGTGCAACCATGTGCAATAGCTGATGCTCCTTCTTTTCGAGCAACTTCTACTAATTTTTTGGCAATCAAAGGCCGGCTTAATGCTGAAATAAGAGGGTATTTTCCTTCATAATAGGCATGAGCTTGGAGAGCAATTAAAGCGAAATCTTCCGCAAATTCTTCTTTTGCATCAATGGTGTACGACTGGCTAGCTCCAACCGTAATTGCTTTTTCTTTAATAAAGTCTAAATTTTTTCCTTCACCAACGTCTAAACAACATGCAATAACTTCATATCCAGCTTCTACTAACCACTGAATAGCAACAGAAGTATCTAATCCACCTGAGTAGGCTAAAACAATTTTTTCTTTTGTCATCATAAACAACCCCTATTCATAAATATACAAACATTTGTATTTATATTAACACCGACACAAACATATATCAACCTTTTTGTTTTTAATTATTCATAAAAATGTTTAAAAATACATTTCTGGATAAAAAGATATTTTTAGGATAGTAATAAATTGGTTCCTGCTTCTAAAACTGCTATACTGGTTATTGAAGTAATATTGAAGGAGTTGAGCAAGTGTGAAAAATACATTAAAATGGATTGTTATTGGATTTGCTGGAATCATCTTACTTCCATTGTTAGTCGTTTTCTTTATTTATAAAAAAGCGATTGGGAGAAGAGACTATAATCCAGAGGTACTTGAAAATTTAGACGAAGCTTCACAAGAATTTGTGAAAAACACTTCCCCATTATCCGACGTAGATTCGCGATATAAATATATGCGACTGGCGACAAAAGCCTTGCCATCTGCTAAAGATATTGAAATTGGCGACGTTGAAAATAAAAAAATTGATGGTCCAGGTGGAAAAATTCCAATTCGGATTTATACACCAAAAGAAGAAGGACCATTTGAAATTATCGTCTATTATCATGGCGGTGGATTTGTACTTGGAGGACTGCAAACACATGATGCAATTGCACGTAATTTAGTACAAAAAACAGGTGCTCGAGTAGTGACGGTTGATTATCGACTTGCTCCAGAAAATCCATTCCCAGCAGCAGTAGAAGATGCATATGCGGCACTGCTTTGGGTTCAAAGCCATCGTACAAGTTTAAGAGCTAAATCATCAGATATTATTGTTGCTGGAGATAGCGTAGGAGCAAACTTAGCAGCAGTAGTAACGCAAATCGCTAAGGCAAAAGAAATGATAAATATTACTGCACAAATTTTACTTTATCCATCAACTGATATTTTTAGTCGTGATGCATCTGTACTTTATCCGTCCATGGATGAATTTGCTGAAGGTTATGTATTAACAAAAGAATCATTAGATAAATTCTTTAAACTATATATGGCAAATGCGACTGATCGTAAATATGATCCACTTGTTGCTCCAATTCGTAGTAAAAACTTAGCAGGATTACCAAAAACATTTATAGCTACAGCAGAATTTGATCCACTTAGAGATCAGGGAGAAGCATATGCGGAAAAACTGAAAAATGCTGGTGTAGAAGTTTTTGCAAAGCGTTTTGAAAAAGTACCGCATGATTATATGGCAACCAATTCTGAGGCGGCAGACGAAACATATGAATTAATCAGCGAGTTTTTAGAAGAAAAATAAATAGAAAAAACACGTTATAATTGGCGTGAAACCAGACTGTAGATAAAGTGAGTAATCATTTTATCTACAGTTTTAAAATACCGCCTTATACATTCAAGACCATTTTGGCTTAAAGGTAAATTATATAGTAAGCTTACGTTAGTGCCCTTTAGACCGTTAAAACATATGCAGAAAAGGCAGTCGCTTGTCGTGTGGCTGCCTTTTCTCATTTATCAGGGATATGTTTCATCATGTAGTAGAGAAGGTCAAGTGAGTTGGCATTTTGAAAGAAGACGAATTATCGTTTTCTTTTTTTATTTTGAGTATTACTTTATATTATGAATGATAAGTTTTAGTGGAAAATTTGTTATTGAGTTAACATTCTCACTAAAAATGTTAAACTAATACCATAAGTCTGGATGAACAATTTTTAAAACTTAAGTAATCCAAGTATTGCTACGGTAGCTAGACTAATATTAAAAAAGCTATTTGGCAAAGTTATTTATTTTTTTAGTGCAACGGGGAATATAAATTATTACTATTTGTAGTTATATGGTTTTTACTATACTAACTTGTTTGATAGGGAGCCTTTTTGAAAAATTTAGTCTCCTTTTTAAGTACATATTTAATGAGCTATTTTATAGAAAGGAAGATTACATTTATGGGAGAAGTAAAACAATTACCCTTTCACTTAACATTGATGAAAGTTAATTATGTGCCACCAAAAATAAGCAACTATTTAACTGTATTTCTTATGTTTAATGGTAGTGCGGTCGTCACAGTAGGGGAAAAAGAATATTGGTTAAATCAAGATGATATATTGGTGATTAATCCAAGGCAACAATATCAAGTCAAAAGTACCAATGATAATTTATTATTATCGTTGCGGATTGCCAAAAAACCAATTACACCACAATTTAAAGAAAATTGGCTTCCGCTTATTGAATGCTCCACAAACGGTTCGGAAACAGAGAATGCCGAAAAATTTCAACAGTTACGTGTGGCATTAGCCCATTTAATGGCTGCTTACTTTAAACAAAATGACGAAACAGAGATAGAGACCTATCAACATTTCTTTACTGTTTTAACGCTACTAGTAAAAAATTTCAAAAAAGAATATTTACCGGTTCCAACGATTACAGAAAATTTGGCAGATGAGCGGATGAGTCAATTATTAGAACAGATTCAAAAGAACTACAGTCAGCCGATTTCCCTAGAATCATTGGCCGAAATGAGTGGGATTTCATATTATTACTTATCTCGCTCGTTTAAAAAACAAGTAGGAGTCAATTTTACGGAATATCTGAACCAAATTCGCTTGATGCATGCTTCAGAAGCGCTTGTTTCAACTTCTCAATCAGTCCTTAAGGTAGCATTTAACAGTGGTTTTTCTAATGCTAAAAATTTTTATGATATATTTAAAAAACAATATGGATTAACACCAGCCAATTATCGTAAAAAGTATTCTCTTGCAAAAAATCCGGAAAAACAGCAAACCAAAGACGATGACTTTCAAGAAATAACCGGAGCGGCAGCGCTTCAGGAATTAGCAAGATACCTGGTAGAAAAAGATATTGAAGATGAAAATGCAGGGATTGAGCAACGGTTACAATTAGTCTTACCCAAAGAGTCCCAGCAAAATTATCGTAGCATCAAAAAAATAATAAAAATCGGACCAGCAGGAGAAGGCTTGGCGAACAGTGTTCAACGAGAATTATGTATTTTACAAAAAGATTTAAGGTTTGATTTGATTCAATTCGAAGGTTTTTGTGAGGAAACCAATTTTGAAAATGATGTTTTTCTAGTGTCGGAATACATATTAAATAATCAATGGTTCGATTTTTTAGTGAGTATACAATTAAAACCAATGATCCAACTGTATTTACCAGAACATTATACTGAAAAAGCGGATGTACAATTATGGTGTGATAAACAATTAAAGATTATTCGTCATTTTCTAAATCGTTATGGGAGAGATGAAGTGGGGCAATGGTACATTCAGTGGTCTCTACCAAAAGGTATCAGTATATGGAGTGAAAGTAGTCGTTGGGGTTATCGCTATTTTTACCGTAAATTAAAGCAATTAGTTTCTGAGTGTAAAGTGGGGTTAATGTCCATACGTTCGTTTGATGAAAAAGAGTATCAGCAGTATCAATTATTTATTCAGGAACAAGGATCCAAACGGTGCTTACCAGATTTTATTAGTTTTCATGCAGATCCATATGCTTCTACTACAATCAAAGATCAACATGCATTACGTTTTAAGGATTACCAACAAAAGATTTTGCACAGAGTAAAATCGGTGATAGAAAAAAGTCAGGCGGAACAAGAGACGAACTATTCAGAGTGGATGCCGGAATTATTTTTAACTGATTGGAATACATTAGTGGGAGAGGGAAATACTTTTTCTGGAACTTTTTTCCGTTCCGCTTTGATACTAGAATCTATAGTTGAGTTGTCTAAAGAGGTAAGAGGTATTGCTTTTTGGCTTAATATTAAAGTAAAAGAACGACAAACCCATACAAGAGAAGATAGTAGTCTATCTGTATTTCTATATGAAGAACTACGCCGTCCTTTATTTTTTTCATTATTCTTTTTGAATCATTTAAAAGGCGAACTGGTTGCTAGCGGTAATGGTTATCTATTGACACGAAACCAAGGGCAATATCAATTGCTTTTGTATAATTCTAGTTATCTTGATCCATTATATTCAGTAGATACATTCCAAGTTCAATATCAGACAAAAAAAATGAAGATTCATTTAAAAGGGCTTCCAATAGGCAATTATTTGATTCGAGAGTATGTGCTAGATAAGGATCATGGTGGTATATATAATGATTGGATTAGGATAGGTGGCCAAGCAGAGTTAGATTACGAATTGCAGAAATATTTAGAGCAAAAAATCGCACCTAAATTTGAATTGAAAAAAGAACAGATTGATTTGTTTGGTTATGAGTTGGAAGCAACATTGACGTTGAATGCTTGTCAATTGTATTTATTTCAGCCGTTATATTAAGCAATCATAAGAAGGATGAGCTAGTAGACCAATTATTTAAGGCTAAAGAAAAAACACCTTGAAGATAAAAATAGTTGAAAGCAAAAAAGGTTAGCACTTTTTTGCTTTTTTATTTACTTTTTTTTCAAATTGAAAATATTAACACTATATAAAGCAATTAAAGTAATTTTTATTTGTGATTTATTTCGTATAATCAATGTATGAAAACGTTTACTTATATTAAATGAGGGAGGAATACGATGGAATTACAAGTGGAAAAAACAATAGCGAAGAAAAGTAGTGCAGGGTTGATTTTTGCTTTAATGGCTGGGTATTCAATGGTCTATATGGATAAGAGTATGATTTCTACTGCTGTTTTGCCAATAGCTAATGAGTTTAATTTGAATGCAGGACAAACAGGTATGATTATGTCCTTCTTTTTCTTAGGATATTCATTGATGCAGATACCTGGTGGTTGGTTAGCAGATAAAATCGGAGCTAAAAAGGTATTAATGCTGTCACTAGCAATTATCTCCATTTTTTCATTTGCATTTGGGGCAGTTAGTAGTTTGATGTTATTTATGGTAGTTCGCTTTTTTGCAGGAATCGGACATGGAGGATATCCGCCAAGTTGTTCCAAATCAATTGCTGATAACTTCCCTCAAGAACGCAAAACCTTTGTCCAATCATTGATTCTTTCTACTTCTGGTATTGGCGGTATCTTAGCTTTTACATTAGGAACAAACTTAATTAATGCTAATTGGCGCTATGGATATTTAGCGTTAGGAACTATGTTTGCAATAGCATTAGTACTTGTTGCGATATTTGTACCGAATAAAATGGCAAGTGAAGAAACTGGCAGTAGAAATAAGCCGGTAATGAAATTTAGCCAAGTTATCACAAATCGTAATGTATTAGTTTTATTTGTTGCAATGCTTTTACTGAACTTTTTACTTTATGGAAATATGTCATGGTTACCGAGCTTTTTATCACAAAAATTTGCTTTAGATATTAAAACAATTGGTTATTTATTGGCAGTGAATGCTATTTTTCAAACATTAGCAACCATGTTCGCAGGTGCGTTGCTTTCTAAACTGTTTTTAGGAAAAGAACGGCTATTTATTCTTAGCGCTACAATAATAGCAGCGATTTTAGTTGCAGCTTTTGTAGCTTCCAATAATCTAGCAGTATCTATGATTTGTTTGATTGCAGTAAGTATTGTATCTATTAGTGCATTTACAGCAATATTTACATGGCCACATAAAATCATAGATCCATCGATTATCGGTTCTTCTATCGGGATTATTAACACTGGTGGAACATTAGGCGGCTTTTTAGCACCGATGATTTTGGGACAATTAATCAGTGCTGCTGGAGGTTCATTCACCCTAGCGTTTGGTTTTATGGCACTAGCTAGCTTACTTTGTGGATTATGTGTGTTAGCCGTGAAAAAAGAAGCATAATGCCAGAAAAATAATTTACATTTGATATTATCGGACCAATTATGATTGATTCTAATATTTTGTTGAAATTCAAAAAAATCTGGTATAACAGTAGTAATTCCTGCGAGTGGCTAAAATAAAGGAAGTGAATTTTTTGTTTGAATCAATTGAAGAGCTTGTTCAAATTGCACAAGATAAGCAGTGCACTATTTCAGAAATTATGATTAATCAAGAAATAGAAATCTCTGGACGTACTAGAGATGAAATCATGAATCAAATGATGGTAAATTTAGAAACAATGGAAGATGCTTGTGCAAAGGGAATTCAAGGCATTCGTTCATATTCTGGCTTAACAGGCTATGATGCAAAAAAGTTACAAGCATATATAGATAAGAAAAATGTATTGACGGATGATATTTTTGTAAAAGCTTTATGTTATGCAGTAGCAACTAATGAAGTAAATGCAGCCATGGGTATCATTTGTGCAACCCCTACTGCGGGTTCAGCGGGAGTTGTTCCAGGAGTATTGCTTGCGTATAGTGAAAAGTTTAATTCGACACGAGAAGATATGCTGAATTTTTTATTTACAGCGTCCGCCTTTGGTTTTGTTACAGCTAATAATGCGATGATATCAGGAGCAGAAGGTGGTTGCCAAGCAGAAATTGGATCAGCTTCTGGAATGGCAGCAGCAGCTTTAGTCGAAATGGCTGGAGGAACACCAGAACAAGCAAGCCAAGCATTTGCAATCGCCTTGAATAATATGATTGGCTTAGCTTGTGATCCTGTAGCAGGTTTAGTAGAAATTCCTTGTATCAAACGAAATGCAGGTGGAACATCTAATGCAATTGGTGCTGCAGAGATGGCTTTAGCAGGAGTTGTAAGTGAAATCCCTGCAGATGAAGTAGTAGAAACAATGTATCGTGTTGGTCGCTCTATGCCTGCTGCGATTCGAGAAACTGGTATCGGGGGATTAGCTGGGACTAAAACTGGGAAACGCATCGCTAAAGAGTTGTTTGAAAATAATAATCAAAATACTACAACAAAAGAATAGAATCAAGGAAGGGAGAATATGAAAATGGATGCAAAACAACAAATTTCACAATTAATTGATGCAAAAAAAGAGCAATTTATCACAGCCGCAGATCGGATTTGGGGTACACCAGAAACAAGATTTGCCACTACTGAATCGGTAAAACCATTTCTTGAAATTTTAGAAAAAGAAGGCTTTTTAATTGAGAAAGGTGTTGCCAACATGGAACATTCTTTTGTTGCTACATATGGTAGTGGCAACCCTGTAATTGGGATTTTAGCTGAATATGATGCACTTGGAAATTTGAGTCAAGTAGCAGATCTTGGTGAACAAAAAGCTGAAAAAGAAGGTGGAAATGGTCATGGCTGTGGACATAATTTGTTAGGAACGGGAGCTTTAGCAGGGGCGATTGGTATCAAAGATTTAATGGAAAAAGAGAATATGACAGGAACAATTAAATTATTTGGTTGTCCAGCTGAAGAAAGTGGTTACGGCAAAGCGTTTATGGCAAGAGATGGAGTATTTGATTGCTTGGATGTTGCTCTTTCATGGCATCCAATGGATACAAGTATGGCTTGGGGACTTAGTAGCTTAGCAGTTTATCAAATCTATTATAACTTTAAAGGGACATCTGCTCATGCGGCTGCTGCTCCTGAACAAGGACGTAGTGCACTCGATGCAGCGGAATTGATGAATATTGGTGTGCAGTTTTTACGTGAACACATTATTGATGCAGGTCGTATTCACTACGCCTTTATGGATGCAGGTGGTGAGTCTGCTAATGTGGTGCAGCCAACTTCAAGCTTATACTATTTTATTCGTGCACCAAAAATTGAACAAGCGGAAGAAATCTATAAACGTGTTAATAAAGTTGCAGAGGGTGCGGCTTTAATGACAGAAACAGAGCTTGAGATAGTATTTGATTCAGCTTGTGCCAACTATCTGCCAAATCAAGCAGTGACAACTGTCATGTATGAAAACTTAAAAGAATTCGGAAACATGAATTTAACATCAGAGGATCAAGCATATAGCCAAAGATATTATGATAGTTTAAATGAAGCGACAAAAGCAGGGTTGATTACTAGAGCAAGAGAAAATAACCCAACAGCTAGCGAAGAGGACATCAAACATCTTGGAACAATGCCAGTCTCGGAACAAATTGCTCCATTATTCTTTACAGATGCAACTTCTGGTTCTACAGATGTCGGTGATGTTAGTTGGGTTTGTCCAACAGCACAAGTAATGATTGGATGTGAACCACAGGGAACACCACCTCATTCATGGCAATGGGTGGCAAATGGTAAGTCTTCTGTGGCACATAAAGGAATGTTAGCAGCAGGTAAAACGATTGCTACAACTGTGTATGATTTACTGATTAACCCTGAGTTAGTAGCAAAAGCAAAAGCAGAGCACCAAGCAACAGTCGGTGGTAAAAAATATCAGTCTGCGATTCCAGCAGACGTAATGCCTAAATAATGTAAACATAGTAAGCGTAGTAGGTAAGACTAGAATCATCGTCCTGCCTACTATTTTTTTGCTCCATTATTTTTTGGTCTAATACAAAAAGATTATTGATAGGAAATAAAATACAGGTGTCAATTAGCTCTCCATATTCGAGAGCTTTTTTGTCGTACTATTTTCGGGGATAAATTTTAAAAACTAACAAAAAAAAGATACACCATCAATTAAAGCAAAATAAATCAATACAAATTTTTTCTCCAAGGAATTTTTTTATAAAATAAATAACGAATTACCCCGCATTATATAAAATTAATTACAATCAGTCTTATAAAAACACAAAATGTTCATAAATGTAGGTGCGTAGTGTGTAAATTGCACCTTACGATTAGAAAACTTCTGTCCTATAATAACGTCATGTTAAAAAACTATCCATCTTAGAAAAGCTGTATTTATTTTGTAGTGTAAATATAAAAGTTAAAGCAAACCTAAGCTCATAAATAGAAAGGATGATAAAGATGGATGTAATGGAAGAAAAAATGCTAGAAAAACTGAATTTATTTAAACTAGAGAACAATTGGGTGCAACGTGTGAAATTAAAGAAGGGAGAATCTTTATCTAAAGATGATGTGCTCAAAAGCATTCTTTGGGTTGAAAAAGGAATTCTTCATTCTGAATTGAAAATAAAAGAAAAATTTCAAGTATTCACTTTAATTAAATCAAATGAAATAATCTACCCTTCTTCTGTGGAGTATAAAAAAAATAATTGGCGAATTGTAGCAGATATACCTTCTGAAATTGTTTTGATAAATAAAGAATATTTCCTGAACTTCGCAACAGTAGAACCGGTATACATGGAATGGCTTCTAGATAAGGCGAATGACAATTTTCATAAAGCTTCTAATGAATTAACTAAATACGCACGAGGGTTAGAAGTAAAAGCAACGATAGAACAAATACTCGAAATAATGGAAAAGGAAGGAATTAGTAAAGAAGAGTTACTTAGCTACTTCTCAAAAAAAAATTAGCTTCTTATACTCAAGTGACAAGAGGGACATTCTATAATTCTTGGAAGAAATTAGAAAACAATGGCTTTTTTAGAAAGGCTCATTACTAAGGAGGAATTATATTGTCAAAAAAGAGTATTCTACTAGAGTCTTTGCAGTTGTGTGGAACCGAAAAAAAAGTGGAGGTATTTAGTAAAGGAACAATATTTGATTGTTCCAATGACCATATAATTTTGACTACATCAGGCGTTCTCCATCTGGAACAAGTAGGTAATACAGAAAGTATAATTACCTACTTAAATGGTGAATATTTACTCGATCTTTCACATATTTTACAACACAATAATCAGAAGTATCAACTTGTTAGTGATACAAATATTGAAGTAATTCAGTTATCAAAAGAAGATTTTAAAAAATTAACCATGGAAAAACCTTCGTTCATTGAGTGGTTGATTGACTCTATAGCTGCAGTAACAAATAAAATTATGACTGAATTTTCAAAAAAACATTATGGTTCTATTTCTAAAATAAAGAGAAGTATTTCTAATTTATATGATGAAGGGATTTTGAAGCCGTCTGATAAAAATAAGGAATGGTATGAAATGCCTACATTCATGTCGCAAATGGATTTGATTTCCTATTCAAATATTTCTAGAAAAACGTTTCGCATAAAATTAAAAGAGTTTATAGAAGAAAAGTATTTTAAAGTAGAAAAAAGAAAAATACTTATTCATTATTCTTTTTTTAAATCAGAAGAAGCTTGAATTGCGGATACAGTAAAGGTTTCTAGTTGGATTTTTACTATACCAGATATGAGTTTATAAGTATCTCAAAACAAAAACTTAAATAGTTAAGGGTGTTGGATATTGTTTAATATTTTCAATATTCGCATATTTTGAAGGGGGCAAGCAATTAAATTAATAATTTATACGCGTGTCAAAAATAAAAATATTTTGCAGAAAAGGAGAAAACAAATGAAATTCAAACAATTAGGAACAATAGTTTTAGCGACTGCTTTAGTTGCACAAATTCCGCTACAAGTAAATGCAGCAGGAGTTGGGGTAGAAACAAAATCTGCTTCAAAAAAACAAGTTACTGCTGATGCACGAGTAGCAGCAGCGCCTGTAACAATCAATCATGTTTATAATGGAACCATCTTTAAAACAGAAACACTTAATGGGAATGTAGGAGAAACATATACTACCAATCAAATTGAAGATCCTAATTGGAGAGTAACTACTCCAGATAATGCAACAGGTACATTTACATCAGAGCCACAAACAGTGACATATGATTACACTTCACTTTCATTAATAAATGTACTTCGATATGAATATAGAGATATTGATACTGATGGTTATATCTATGTGCATAATCCAAATTTTTATCAAAGTCAAGGCCGCAAACTTTGGGAAACAGTTGCGACAAATGCGAATGGTTATGGTGATTTCGGAAGTCCAAACATATATACTTGGGTAAAACATTATGATGCAATGGATGAAGGGTATGTTTTCACTGACGGAACAGTTGGTAAAGGCGGTACTTATGACTTTGTAAAAGCTAGTCCGGAAAATCCTGCCACTTTACCAGTAAGATTACCAGGTGAAGAACCAAAAGTTATTACTCTTTATTACAAATACAATCCAGTAACTGTTACAGGGCAAGATGTAACTGTTAAATATGTTGATACAGAAGGTAATGAAATAGCTTCTTCTGAAACGCTGTCTGGTAATGTAGATGATAACTATACTTCAGAAGCAAAAACAATTGCAGGTTATACACTAACTGAAACTCCAAGTAATGCAACAGGAACTTTCTCAGATACTGCACAAACAGTAACGTATGTTTATCAGAAAGATGCGGTTGCAGGACAAGATGTGACTGTCAAATATGTTGATACAGAAGGTAATGAATTAGCTCCATCTGAAACACTATCTGGTAATGTGAATGAAAGCTATACTTCAGAAGCAAAAACAATTGCAGATTATACATTAACTGAAACTCCAAGTAATGCAACAGGAACTTTCACAGATACTGCACAAACAGTAACGTATGTTTATGAAAAAGATAATGTTTTAGGACAAAATGTAACGGTTCAATTTGTAGATGAGGCTGGCAATCAATTAGCTGAACCAATGACACTTTCTGGAAATATTGGTGATACTTTTGAAGCAATTGCGAAAGTTATTGACGGTTGGAATTTAACAGCAACACCAGAAAATGCGACTGGTACGTTCTCTGACACTACACAAACAGTGACATTTGTTTATAAAAAAGCAGCTATTACTGGAAAAGATGTTACAGTAAACTATGTTGACACTGAAGGCAACCAATTAGCTCCATCTGAAGTATTAAATGGAGAATTTGGGGCAGCATATCTTTCAGAAGCAAAAGTAATTGATGGCTGGAAATTAACAGCAACACCAGAAAACGCATCTGGCATATTCTCTGATCAACTTCAAACAGTGAATTATGTATACGAAAAAGTGGATTCCGGTACTGGTGATAATACAAATGATAACAACAATAACACAGACAATAACACAAACACAGACAATAATACAAACACAGATAATGAAACACAAGTAACACCAACTCAGCCTTCCGTTGTAACAATAGACTCAACAGACTCTATGTCTAAGGCTGAAACAGCTAAACAATCTATCGATACAGAAAATACTTTACCAACTACAGGTGACTCAACTAATCCACTGCTTATTTTGTTCGGAAGTTTATTGGCTGTAGGGGCTTTCGGAATGTTCTTTAGACGTACAAGAAATAATAATTAGATTCAACTTTACGTTGTTTCAAATAGTATAACTAAACTAGACTACCTTTAAATTGTAAGGTAGTCTAGTTTTTCTTTTTAATGAAGCTTTTTTCGTTTAATGTCATTTTTGAACGAGGAATGACAATAACCTCATTGCCTAAATTTTGCAATTGAAAATGATTTTTTCTGTTGGAACCAAATGCTTGCTTGGATTGGAGCTGTTTTAGTAGAAAAGGCTGCAATACCAGAGATAGCTAGTTACCATATAGTGAATAAAAGCAGAATCTACTCTATCATTGGAGTGGATTTTTTGCAATTATATCGTAGTCAGATTTCATTGAGTCGTTTTAAGGAGAAATTTTTATGACTAGTAATCTTATTAGAGGATTGCTCAATTTAACAAAATCTTTCTTCTATTATTATATGTAGCATCCATTGACAAAGCTCTTTTTTTATGGGAAAATTACGTACGAACGGTCGTCAGTTTTTTGAAAGGGGCGTAAAAATGAGAAAAGAAGAAATAAAACAAGCTGCTTTAACGCTATTTGCAAATAACGGTTTTGAAGGGACATCGCTCGCGGATATTGCTGGTGTCGTTGGTCTGAAAAAACAATCCATCTACTCACATTTTAAAGATAAAGATGATTTATTTTTATCTATTATGAAGGATGCTAAATCAACAGAAATTAACTATTACCGGGTACATCTTCAAAACAGTGATTTATCTAGGCCAGATCTTGTTTTATCTAGTTTACTCTTTGGTGTGAAAAATTTATATGATACAGATGCGGGATTTAAGTTTTGGTTGCGCTATGGTTTTTATCCACCGAAGCATTTGTATGATATTGTTCAAGCGGAAATCTGCGAAAATTTGATTCAGATGGAACAAGATTTTACTAGGCTGTTTAACGATTGGATAGCGCAAAAACTAATTCCAAAACAAGATGTAGAAACGATGAAAGAAGCATATATGGGAATTCTTGATGCAGTCATTGTAGAGATTGTTTATGCAAAAGAATCGCAAAGAATAGAAAGGAAAATAACGGCTTTGTGGCAAATTTTCTGGAGAGGGATTACGCTAAAAGCTTAAGTTAGAGGTGTAACATGGCAAAAAATAAAGAAATATTAGAATCAGACTCAGTAAAAAAGGTGTATTTTAGATATTTAATCCCGTCCTTAGTGGGAATGTTATTAATGTCACTAAATATTGTTATTGATGGGATTTTTGTAGGACATAAGCTCGGCGGTACAGCGCTTGCTGGGATAAATATAGCAGTGCCAGTATTTACCATTTTCACAGCAATATCGATTTGGATTGGAATTGGAGCAGCCACGCAGTTTTCATTTGCGATGGGTGAAAAAAATGTTGCTAAAGCGCAAACTATTTTTACTAATGCGATTATAGCAGTTGTTTCCATTACTATTTTTATTGGAATTATTGCTTTTATTTTTAAAGTACCACTTGCATATTTCTTAGGGGCGAACGGAGAGACGATTAGTTATGTGTTGGAATATATGAATATTTTACTAGTGTTTGGCTTTGCGTTAACACTGGAAAATATTTTAAGTATATTTGTAAGAAATGATGGTGACCCCAATTTATCAATGATTGCACTAATTGTTACCGCAATCTGTAATGTAATTTTAAATTATATCTTTCTATTTATTTTTGAATGGGGTGTAACTGGCTCAGCACTTGCAACGATGCTTTCCATTATTATTGGGGTATTTATTCTTATAACGCACTTTTTTAAGAAAACAAACCGATTAAAATTTGTTAAAATAAATTGGAATAAAGCTTTTTTCAAAAAAACATTTTCCATAGGCTTACCGAGTTTTCTTGCAGAAGTTGGTGTATCTGTATTTACGTTTGGGTATAATATTTCCCTTGCTGCAATGGCTGGAACTGCCGGAGTAGCTGCATTTTCTGTATTAAACTATACGCATAGTGTGATTTTAATGCTTTTCCTTGGTATGGGTTCAGCTATTCAACCATTGATTAGCTATTATCGTGGAGCAAAAGCAAAACAAAAAGAACTAGAAACATTAAAATTAGCAATAGCTGTTGCATTCTGTACTGGAATCGGCTTTTTACTTGTTGGATTATTTGGATCTAACTTGCTTGTATCCATGTTTGGTGATTTTAGTCCAGAAATCAAAGAGCTAGCAAGTTCGGGAATAAAGTTATTCTACACAGCTTATTTATTTATGGGTTTCAACTTTGTGATGATGACCTATTTCCAAACTTCCGACAAAGTAAAAATGGCAACATGGATTACGATTTCGCGTGAGATTATTTTTATGGTTATCTTTTTATTAATCTTACCTTCTATTATTGGAATTACTGGTATTTGGTTAGCGATACCAATTTCAGAAATGATTGTAGCAACATCTATTGTTATTTATATGAAGAAAAAACATATTTTATTTAAATAAAAAAAGCGAAGACCTATGTAATCTCCTATAAGCTAAAATTTGGAACTAGCTTTTGTGGGAATATATGATGTCTTCGCTTTTTTAGATAAATCGGAGGTAAAACAGAGTTAGAAAGAAACTATTTTTATATTGTATCCTTTTTCTAAAATAATTGCAGTTGGGTGTTAAAATAAAAATCTGCTAAGCGTTATATTACTAAGCAAGCTTTTACGAGAAATGAATGCTTTTTATATTTTAAGAATTTGCATAAATAGAAAGAGGGACATTATGAGGTATAGGAAGAGGAAAATGGTTAGTTTGTTTGTTCTATTGCTAGGGGTTATGATTCTTACTGCTTGTGGAAATAATAAGCGCAACACGGAAGAAATAGAAACGGCACAAGGCGCATACAAAGGACAGGAACTGACAGAATACAATATGTATATTAATTTTAACAAAAATGTAAATAGTGAATTTTTAGAAGCAAAAGAAAACTATTTTGCTTCCTTTGCTGATGATAATCTCCAATATATAAAGCCAGATGGAACCAAAGAAATAGTGATTTCACGTGCGGAAAAAACGCAACAATCAATTACCGATTTAAATGAAAGGCTAAAATCTTCACCAACTTTATCACTTGAAAAAACAACTCAGGAATTATTACCTCAAGTAAAAATAGAAATGGAAGTTTTAAACGAGATGGCCGCTTACTATGAAAACAAGGAATATACGAAAGATGATTTTGCAAAAGGTAAGCAGCTGCATGAAACCTTACTAAAAACAACCAAAACAACCAACGATGCTATAGCAAGATTTGATGTGGAGCTTGGTAAAGTAGGGCAGGAACAAGCTATGGCTAAAATGGAAGAATTGAAAAATAATGGTGATATGGTCGCTTATGTTTTCGCCGACTATATTATGAAAGCGGAGGCGGTTAATTTAGAATTACAAAAGCAAAACATCCATGCCGCTAATATTTTAAAACTTGAAACATGTGCTTTTTGCCTTAAATATGACGAATTAGTGAATTCTTATAACGAACTGGATGCCGTAACAAAAGATGAAATAGAACTAGATAATTCAGGCTTAACAGAAGCTGATATGACCACTTTAAAAGCAAAAGCAACGAAAGTAAAAGTGGATGCAGAATCTATCCTAGACCGTGTCAGGAGTAAGGAAGCTGTCGATTCATATGCTTTGCAAAATACAACTGTTTTAGAAAAAACTATTGGGACACCAGAAAAGTTAGCAAAGAGTTTTAACGAGCTAGAATTGGAGTATGCGAACTTACTTGCGCTAAAATAAAGGTAAAAATTTCTTGTTTTCCGCCTTGCCAAGTATAAATAAAAGTTTATACTTAAGTTGAAAATATTTAATAAGACGGCGGTGGGCAGCATGAGTTTAATTGGTATCCGAATTAGAAACATTCGCAAAGAAAAAAAACTAACATTAAAAGAAGTATCGCAAGGGATTGTATCTGTTCCCTATCTAGCAAATATCGAAAACGGGGTTAAAACTCCTTCTATAGAAACACTTATGCATCTTGCAACACGACTTGCAGTACCAGAAGAAATTTTATTAGTTAATGAAGAAGAAATAAATGAAGAAATCTTGCAGGAATTTCAAGGCATATTTTCTTTACTAGTACACTCTAAAGTAACTGAAGCACAAGAAAGATTAAATATGATAGAAGCGAATGTGGATCTGCGTTACGAACCTGTTGCTACAGAAATTAGTTTTTATTGCTTGCAAGCAGGACTCTATTATAAAACATGGGAATTTTCAAAAGCAGAGCAAATAGAAAGAAAATACTTAAATAATAATGCAAAACGATCGACAGAAAAATTTCCGAAGTATTTGCATATATATTATTGTTATTGCCAAGCTATCAAACATGCGAGTGCTACTTGTAATTATAAACTTACAAGAGAATACTGGGGAAAATGTATTAAACTATCTAATAATCCGGAATTTGATGTTATTTTTCACTTAAACATATGTACTTTTTATATTTGTGATAATGTGTATGAACCAGCGTTAGAACATGCCGCATTAGCACTAGAATTAGTTCAAAGCTTCCCGAGTGAAAAACAAGAAAGAATCATTTCTGTTTTGTATTTCTATGGTTATATTTATTTCCAAATTGGATTTATGTCCAAAGCAAAAAGTAATTTTGAACAAGCAATGACATATTTTCCATTATTCCCAGCAACTAAAACTAGTTTTTACTTTCTTATTCGTTTTAAATTAGCAGAAATTGAACGAATAGAAGGGAATGAAACTAATTTTAACCGTCTTATTTTAGAGTTACACAAACAAATAATCACTCATAAGTCTAAAGGTTTTATCAACAATGATTTTCTAGTTATTACCGAATTAATGGTAATTTTTGCTGAATTTGGCTCAATCCAAGAAGCAAAAGAATTACTTGAAATAATGAATAGTATTGATGAAAGAGTAATGGAGCTTGATTTTTTTGTGGAATATACAGAAACATTAATTTGCTACCATCAAAATAATCAATCTAGCTATGAACAAAGTATGCTGAAATTACTTAAAAAAATAGATGCGTCTAATGATCCAATGCTCATTGAACGCGTTAAAAAACATGCCAGTAAACATTTTGCAAATGCAACAAAATATAAATTGGCATATGATATTCTTTCCTAAAAGGCAAACATCTATTTTATGTGTTTGTCTTTTTTCTTAGGAGTTAGAATACAATTGTTTTTGAGAAATATTGCTAATGAGGCAGATAAACAAACTCATAAAAAAAGGAACCCAAGTTAATAATGGATTCCTTTCGAATGATGCGGCCGAGAGGACTTGAACCTCCACGGGTTTTACCCCACTAGGCCCTCAACCTAAGCTTTATTTAAAATGAAGTTTACTGACATTATATCAATAGTTTTGGCAAAAAGAGCTAATTTAGCAGTATAAAACTATATTAAATTGAGGGGTAGAATTTGTCAAATGAGTTAGTTATTAATATTTATTTATGTGCTTTTTCACACTAACTAATTAATTGAATTACTTCTACTATTTTCCAAATCATTATTAAATCTTTCTTAATAGTTACAGTACTTTCTGAATCAATAGGTTTAAGTTGTAGCTCTTTGTCATTAAATAAATTTATATGCCCAATTATAATTTTGCTATCAGTTGTTAATAAAACTAACTCACCTTTAAAACTATCTTCATAGGGCTCTAATAATAATAATGAGTTGGAATTGAATTTACTCAAAGAAGGATTAGAGACTTCAACTAAAATTGCATTCTTAGATACAAGTTCTTGTTTATAAAGTCGGAAATCATTTGTTTCTTTTTTTGATTTCATGTCATGCAGAGTTTTATATATAGGAACTTTTGTTGCAATGACTTCATTTTTTTCTATTGAAGACGAATAGTTAGCTAGTTGCATTAATTTATCAAATGATATGCCATAACCTAGAGAAATTTTTTTCAATGTTTCGACTGAGGGCTCTATAGGAGTTTTTGTCGATGGATCAAAGCCTAATTCTAATTTTCGTATGTAATTATGACTTAATCCAGTTTTTTCTTTTGCTTCTCGTAAGGATAAACCAAGTTTCACTCTTAAATTCAATAATTCTTTCCCTAAATCAGACACTTCAGTACACATCCTATCTATTCACTTATCTATGAAATAGTATAGCATAAAGTGTAACTTGAAGATTACATTTTTCACAACGTCTTTGTAACCTATAGTTTACAAAGACGTTTAATTATCTTATAATTAAATTAAGGAGGGATTATATGGATTCAAATATGAAATTATTAAGAAAACAGCTAGGATGGAGTCAGAATCGCCTAGCAGAGGAATCAGGAGTTTCAAGAAGAACAATTAACTATATTGAGAATGGTAAAATTAAGAACCCTAAAAAGGAAACTATGAGATCAATATCAAATGCACTTAGGGCTGATGTAGAAATATTATTTTTTGACAAATCGTATACTATAAAAAATTTAGAAAGTAGGAGTTTATAAAATGGTATTTATTTTGACATGTATAGGTATTATTATTGTAAGTTATAGTCTTTATTTGCTTTATAAAATATTTAAAAATAGAACTAATAAATTTAGTATAAAACAACTAGTACTAAGTCTTTGCATACTTATTATTGGTATTTGGATCTTTCCAAGTATGAGTAATTCAGAAGCTGGTTCTTGGTACTCAGAGAAGTTCTTTCCCGCCTATTCTAGTTCTGTGTACGAGTTAGAGAATTCACGTGATTCTGTTGCTGCTTATGTGACATACTTAGGCATGGTTGAGAACGAGAACTATGATGATAACTTTTTTGCTTCTGTAAATAAAACTGATATTGCAACACATGAGGATAATTTGAAATCAGAATTAATTAGTTTGAAAAAAAGCAAACAAAGCTTAGAGGAGATTAAAGCACCGTGGTATTTATCAGATCCTTATTTTAAGGGTGGGAATAAGATTATTAACAATCAAATAGAAATATTGAAAATTCAAATAAAAGATATAAAGAGTTATTTAAAAAAAGGATCAGATAATATTAAAAAGAGCTATGAAAGAAGTGGGGAGATTGAAGAGATACAAAAGAAAATTGATTCATTAATTTTAGAATATAATTTTCATTCTTAAATTGATTTCTAATTGAAGTATTACATAAGCAAAAATATCATGAAGTAAGAAGAAAATTGTATATTTGGATATTGAATAGAAGTCGGTGGTATAGCTAATCCATTGGGAGAGTAAGTAAAAGTCAACACCTACAAGTGATAATGACATTAAGAAAAGGGTAGTTTTATGCTATAATATTAATATAGATTGTAAATAATAACTATCGAATATGTTTTTTGATTTATCCAACTGTGAAGGGGCTCCTTGCCCCTCTTTATCTCGTCACTTCGTTCCTCGTCAAATTCACCCGCCGTAAGCTTATCAGCTTAACCGATCATTACAAACTATCGAAATATTCCACGCACTTCGTGCGCGTAAATTCCATTCTAGTTGTAATGTTTATTACTAACTTACTTCTTATATTTGAACTACTATCAATAATATTTTAAATTTTTTAAGTGTATTTAATACCACTAAAAGAACCACCTATAAGTAATATGTACATTATAAGCTTAAAAAGCTTCAAAAAAAATATTTTAGGAGGAATTAATTATAAAGTCTAAAGAACAAGAGTTGAATTTTATTCTATTTCGCATTGCCACAATAGAGAATAAGGACATAAGTAATATTGCAAGGTCGTTTCCTAGTAAAACACAAGGGATGGAATATGAACATGAAAATCAAGAATGGCATTTCTATAGGCAGTTATTTTTTTCTATGCATAAGGAGTATTCTAAAGCTCTAAAGTGCGGAAAGGACATTCATTTTTTTAGAGAAGTAATACTTGACGAAAAAAAAACTACTAAAGTTTATTTCTATGACTCTGGTGACCAGATACGCCATAGAATAGTGTCTAACGCTAAGAGAGATACGACTATTCTATTACTAGAAGAGATGAACTATAGAAGAAAAAATGAATCAGAGATAAAACGTGAGAAGGAAAATGGAAATGATAAACCAAATAGATTTAAAAGAAGTACCTTCCCAATGGAAGATACTAATCTTAATTCTCTTGCAATATTTGATACATCATATTCGGTATCTATAGCTAATATGGAAACTTATGATATGGTTAAAAGAATTATAGATTCTATGGTTGAATCTGGGGAATTGAAAACTAAAGAAATTCGATTGTTACGAGAGATATGTGATGATGTGCCAAACAGTGAATTGTCAAAACAATATGGAGTTCCAGTAAAAATTATACAGCAGAAGAAAAGGCGGCTTCAGAAAAAAATGGCTAACTTTAAGGAAAACTATATGAATACGCATAAAGAATAAGTGAAGCCTTAACATTCTTTTCTTGTTGAAAATCTTACCCACCCCGTTATTTCTAAACCGTAATATTTGCATCAAACCTCTAGTTATATTTTTAGCTGGGGGCTTTTTTTATGAATAAATTTTTCTTAAAAGGCTTGAATTTGTAAGTAAATGAATTTAAGGGATAAATTCGTTGTAAACCATTATACATCAATGTTTTACAGTGTTTCATTTGTGTTTTTTGAGCTTCATGAAAAAATAGCTTTTTAAAGTTTTATGTAACTAGCAAGTGTGCAAAAATATAAATGAAATAAAAGAATGATAACTCTAGATTATTTCATTTACATATGCTATCTGAAACGAGTGTAATTATTGAAATAAATATAAGTATATATTTTATTTATAAATCTGATTTTGTTAGTATAGATGTATAAAATGATTTTGTTGTAAGCGATAACTTATTGATGGAAAATTATAAAAATGGAGCGTAATTCTATGGCATACGAGACTGCTTACAGTAAAGAACTTAAAAGAAATGATATTACTGCATTAGAGGCAAATCAATATTTTCATGAAGGGATTCTAACAGATTCTAAAGCTTTTCAATGTAGCGAAGTTTGCAGTGTACCACTAACATGTGCAAATTTCACTAAAAATCATCAGAATGGAATAAATCTTCTTACTTTAGGTCACCAGATGCAAGTATAACTCATTAAGATAATTGTTCTATTAAAACAAAAAAGAATGCACACCATATTGAGACAGAGGAGGGTTCCTCACGCGTACTATCTAATTTAGTGGACTTAAATTTATTTTTTAATCAATTGACGGGAACGGTTCCTTCTAATCTGTCTAAACTCAGCAATCTGAAATATCTTGCTTTGGCCTTCAATGAACTTACAGGAGAGATTCCACCAAAAATCACTACTTTAAGTAATTTGAAAGAACTTATAATTGGTGGTAACAATCAGACAGGTAGCATTCCTAGGAGCATAGATAACTTAACAAATTTAGAATGCCTAACTGTAAATCAGAATCAACTAACCGGAAAAATTCCAATAGAAATTGCCAATTTACCAAAGCTCAATACATTGTACTTGTATCAGAATAATTTTACAGGTGACATTCCTAACGCAATATATAAAATGCCTAGACATAGCAATTGTTAAACGCAACTGAAAAAGGGGCCATCGGATGATTCAAAAAGGGGCCAAAAAATTATTTTAGCCAATTCTTGGT